>JBOGUH010000304.1:0-3024 GCA_050695975.1 Anaerolineae bacterium | reverse complement strand
GATACAGGATGTGGCGGTGATGCTCGAGCAGCACTACCGAGATGTGCAGGACCTGGAGTTCACGGTCGAGCGCGGCAAGCTGTACATGCTCCAGACGCGCACGGGCAAGCGCACGGCGAAGGCCGCGGTCAAGATCGCCGTCGATCTGGTGCACGAGGGGCTGATCACCAAAGAAGAAGCCATCCAGCGCATCGAGCCCGGACAGATCAATCAATTGCTCCTGCCGCGCTTCGACGACAAGGCCAAAAAGGACGGCGCGTTTCTGGCCAAAGGTCTCAACGCTTCACCCGGCGCGGCGACCGGCATCGCCGTGTTCGACGCCGACACGGCTGAAGCGTGGGGCAAGGACGGCCAGGCCGTCATCCTCGTCCGGCCCGAAACGAATCCCGACGACGTGCACGGTATGCTCGTCGCCAAAGGCATTTTGACCCAGCGCGGCGGCGCCACGTCTCACGCGGCAGTGGTCGCGCGCGGGTTAGGCAAGCCGTGCGTCGCCGGCACCGAAGCCATCCGTGTCGACGACGACAAGAAGCTGTTCAGCGTCGACGGTAAGACAATCAAGGAAGGCGACTTCATTTCGATTGACGGCAGCACCGGCGAGGTATTCGCCGGGCAGATCGCGACGATCGCTCCCGACTTCGGCCAGGAGACGGAGCTCATCGAACTGCTGGGCTGGGCCGACGAGATTCGGCGGTTGGGCGTGTGGGCCAATGCCGACTATCCCAAGGATGCGCTGAAGGCGCGCGAATTCGGCGCAGAAGGTATCGGATTGTGCCGCACCGAGCACATGTTCTTCGAACAGGAGCGCCTGCCCTTCGTGCAGCAGATGATCCTCAACGCCAGCGAAGCGCAGTCGAAGCTCGATGCACGCGATCGCGCCGAGGCCGATGTGTCGAAGCGGCCCGAAAACAAAGAAGCCCAGAAGGCCGTCACGCAAGCGAAGAAGGCCGTGGCTGCGTCGGCTGCGGTGAAAGCCTACAAATCGGCGCTGGCTAAATTGCTGCCGTTCCAGCGCAAGGACTTCGAAGGCATCTTCAAAGCGATGGACGGCCTGCCCGTCATCATCCGCCTGATCGATCCGCCGCTCCACGAATTCCTGCCCTCGCACGACGAGCTGCTGGTGCAGGTGACGGAGATGCGCGTGCTGGGCAAGAAGGGCAAGAAGCTGAAGGACGCCGAGAGAATGCTCGCCGCCGTCGAATCGATGCGCGAGATGAACCCAATGCTGGGGCTGCGCGGCATCCGGCTCGGCATCACCTACCCCGACATCCTCAAGATGCAGGTGCGCGCGATCTTCGAAGCGGCGTGCAGCATGCAGGCGAAGGGCATCCAAGTCAAGCCCGAAGTGATGATTCCGCTCACCGGCCACGTCAACGAGCTGGCCGTATCGCAAGGCGCGCTGGAGGAAGTCGCCCAGCAGGTGATGCAGGAAAAAGGGGTCGAGGTGGAGTACAAGTTCGGCACGATGATCGAAGTGCCGCGCGCCGCGCTGACCGCCGGCGAGATCGCGCGGTACGCTCAGTTCTTTTCATTTGGGACGAATGACTTGACCCAGACCACTTACGGTTATTCACGCGACGACGCCGAGGGCAAGTTTTTGCTGCGCTACGTCGAAGAGAAAGTGCTGCCGAGCAACCCGTTCCAGGAACTCGATCGCGACGGCGTCGGCCAGCTGGTCAAGATGGCGGTCGAACTCGGACGCGCGACACGCCCCGACATGGAGATCGGTATCTGCGGCGAACACGGCGGCGATCCTGCGTCGGTCGAATTCTGCCACATGGCCGGACTGAACTACGTGAGCTGCTCGCCGTTCCGCGTGCCGATCGCGCGGCTGGCCGCGGCGCAGGCCGCGCTCGGCGCCGTCGTGCGCGATAAGTAAACAGCGGATTAAGCGAATAGGCGGATAAACGGATGATCGTCATCGGGAGATGACTCCCACACATCCGTTTATCCGTTTTTTCATGCGCTGCCGAGTCGCACCCATTTGCGATTCGGGGTATACTTTGCGCAGATCACCACCACAGAATGGAGTATGAGCCGATGGCTGTTCAAGAAGCAGAAGTCTCGACGAAAGAAAAACAGACGGAGCATCCGCACATCGTTCGCAGGCAAACCATTTCCAGGGAGCGAGCCTTCATTCGAGGCACGGGTATGCCGGTCTGGCTGATTGCCAGCTTCTACAAAGCGGGTGACAGTGTGGAGAGTATCTTGATCAGTTACCCACACCTTTCGCCCGCGGCAGTATACGATGCGATCAGCTACTATCACGATCATCAAGCCGAACTCGAAGAAGAGATCGCGGCGCAACGGATCGAGAACATTCTGAAAAGAACCGGCGCGACGATAGATGAGCGCGGGTTCCTCCGGCGTCCCGATCGGGCGAAGAAGAACGATGCGGACTGAGCCCTCGCTGTTCATTCAAGTCTACACCGACGAGCACATCATGCCCGATCTGGTGCAGATACTCCGGCAGCGTGGCTATGCTGCTCAGAGCGCGCAAGAGGCCGGCATGCGTAAGCACAGTGACGAAGAGCACCTCGCTTATGCCACCCGCAACGGCATGGCGACCTTGACGTTCAACAGGGACGACTTCGAACGGTTAGATCGCGAATGGATGGCATCCGGACACGAGCACGCAGGCGTTATCATCTCGCCTCAGTTCAGCGTCGAGTACATTGGCAAACTGCTTCACCCAATGATCCGCCTGTTGGACTCACTGACCGCCGACGAAATCCGAAATCAAGTCGTGTATTTGCAGCAATTCGGCGCGCAGCGGCCGAGGCACATCGGCGAGACAACAACAGACTACGCAGCAGACATGACACCTGCATGAGCCACCAGCCCCATCACTCGTCACTGCGACAACGGATAAACGGATAGACGGGTGCAGTAGCGCATCCGTTTTTTGTCCGTTGCTCAAGTCGCACGCATTTATGATTCGAGGTATACTTTGACCGATCTTGAACGAACGCCCACTCTAGCGTCCCGACAGGTCTTCATTCGCAGGAGTTGAGAGATGGAAGC
>JBOGUH010000303.1:0-2968 GCA_050695975.1 Anaerolineae bacterium | reverse complement strand
TCTTGGTGATCTGGTTCGGATTGAGTTTCTTGGCGTTACCCAGTGTCGCCATCGCCCACTCGTAGCGATCCTGCGGCTGGACTTTCCTGAACAGGCGTGGCACGGTCTCGACGTTGTGATTGAGGATGTCTGGCTGCGCATCGACGACGATCTTTAGTGCGTCGAGGCTGCCCTTGAAGTCGGGGATCAGCACTTCGACCGTGCAACCCGGCTGCAGCGTGCGCACTTCCCGGATGACCATCGCGAAGATCGGCGCGCCACCGTCCTTGCGCTCGTCGCGGTTGACCGAGGTGATCACCGCGTGGTTCAGATTCATGGCATGGATCGCTTCGGCGACGCGGCGCGGCTCGTCCCAATCCAGTGGCTTCGGCCGGCCGGTCTTGATGTCGCAGAAACCGCACGATCGGGTGCACACGTCGCCCATCATCAGGAACGTCGCCGTGCCGCGCCCCCAGCACTCGCCGATATTGGGGCACAGCGCTTCCTCGCACACCGTATGCAGCGTCTTCACGCGCATCAGCCGTTTGAGGTTCTCGTAGGTCTCACCCGACGGGGCGCGGACCTTCAGCCACTCCGGCCGGCGCTGCGGGTGGGTCGGCGACTGGGCTTCGACTTCCCGCGCTCGCTGTGGTTCCGTGATTTCAACTTCATCGAGAGGGATGATGGTCACAATGTCCTCGTACCTAACTCAATTATGCCAGCCAATCTCCCAGAAGTTTACTTCGCGTGGCAGTATCATCGCGCGACGCTGTTCAATCTCTGCGAAGATGACGTTCAGACTGGAATCGTCTGCCCACGTGCCGCATAGCGAGTCCACTAGACTGCGCTTCTCTTCTAAGTCCAGCGGCTTCGGCTCAATCTTGACTACCACAGACGACCCAGACGGCAATCCTGTCTCGTGTTCTAGTTCGATTTGTTTTCCTTTAATAGTCCCTCGAATTTGCAGCGCCATTTTCGTTTTCTCCCCTTACTCAACAGGGACAGGTAAACGATCTTCTTCCAATGCTGCCACGTATCCTCGAATCGCTTCTCGGATGTTGGCAATGGCTTCTTCTTTCGTCTGACCCTGGCTAATGCAGCCGAGCAGGCTGGGGCACTCAGCTACCCAGTAATCATCTTCGCCGGGATAGATAATGACTTGTCTCATGGCCTCACCTCTATCAGCCAGTTTGACCTGGCGACAGCTTAATACTACCCCAAATTGTGATGGGCGGCAATTATCATCCACCATCCCAACCATAACTGTCAAAGAATTCCCCACGCCGCGCGTTCTCAATTGCCCGGCGGACATAGGGGACGGTGTTGGCCGGCAAATCATCCATGCGGCGCCAGCGCAGCTCGTCGCACTTGTGCGGTTCGCGGTTGATTGGCTCGCCGCGCCAGCGCGTTGCCTTCAGAAAGAAGTCGATCCGCTCGTCGTCCGACTTGCGATGCATCACGTGAACGACTTCCAGATCGTCCACGTCGATGTCGATGCCGGCCTCTTCGCGCGCCTCGCGCCTCATCGCGCGCTTCACTTCTTCGCCGCCGTCGAGGTGGCCGGCGATCACGCTGTAGTTGCCGTCTTCGTAGCCGGTGTTGTGGCGGCGCAGCAACAGGATTTCATCGCCACGCATGAGGAAGAGATGCACCGCCGATTTCAGATGGAAACGTTCAGCCACAGCGACTCCCACGGCGCGCCGCGCGTCGATCCGCTGTAGGAGGCGACTCCAGTCGCCGATACTCCAGTCGCCGAACCGGTTTTACAACGATTCCCATGGCGCCGGCCGCATCGATCCGCGCAGCGAATCGAGGATCGTCTCTCCGTGTCCGGGATACACATCGGCGAAGGCGCGCAGCAGGCCGAAGCAGCCGGCGATCATCATGTCGCCGTACGGCACGGCGAAGTACGGCTGGTGCTTCGACGCGCGCATCATCGACCGGCGCGGCCCGGTGACGGAGACGAAGACCGGCTCGCCCGCCGGCATCGGTGTCGGGTCGAAAACCAGCGCGCCGTGTCCCATCGTGTCGAACACATCGCGGTGCAGCAGCGTGCTGTCGATCAGTTTATCGAGGAAACCGTCGAGTTGGGGCAGGTCGATCTCGCCGGTGTGATGCTCGAACACGCCGTGAATGCCGCCTGGGCCGAGTCGAAAGGCCAGGACGTGGAAGTTGCCGACGTTGACGGCCAGCAGCCGCTCGTGCGCGGCCACGTTCGGATCGAGCAGCGCGCCCAGCACGGCCGCCGGCGCAGTGTCCATCAGCATCACTTCACCGTCAAAGTTCGCCGTCGCTTCGACGGCTTGCAGCCGCGTCAGGTGATCGGGCAGCTCGCCACGCTTGAAGGCGAAGGCTGACAGTCGATTCTGGGCACGGATGCGATCTTCGAGATAGTCGAAGCGGAACTGCCGGTCGGAGGCACCGGGCGGCGCGTTGCCGTGGTCGAATACGGCCAGCGCCAGCGCCTCGGGTTCGAGATCGACGCCGAAAGCAGCAAAGGCCGATCGGATCGCATCGAAGTCGAAGTCGCGCATCGGCACGCGAACCACATGCCCGTCAAGCCGTTCGGCTTCGTCGTCGCCGATCACCTGGATACCCTGCCGCTCCACTTTCTCCAACTCATCGTCGAACGTGCGCGCCGCGCCTGGCGTGGCATACACTTCATAGCCGGCGCGGACGTGATCGAGAGCGGCCCAGGCGCTCGGCCCGCCGCCCATCGTCACGCCGGTCAGCAGCACCGGCCGGCCTTCGCGCGTGGCTTGCTTGATGGTCTGCGCGACCCGCATCGTCGCCGATGGCATCACCAACTTGAGGCAGTTCTCGATCTCTTTGTCGCTGTCGTACAACAAGATGTCCTGCGTGCCGGTGCCCACGTCAACGGCCAAGATCTTCATCGCCCACCTCGCTTTGAAGATTATACCATCCCCGACGAACGAAAGCCGTTGCTGAACCGCAAAGGATTGTGACTTCTTCATACTGAGGATATAAT
>JBOGUH010000302.1:0-8016 GCA_050695975.1 Anaerolineae bacterium | reverse complement strand
GGACGAAGGTGACTTCGTCGTACGGTTCGTCGGGCGTGGGCACTGCCGATCGTTCGTCGTCGATCTCGCGTTCGATGCGCAGCAGCGCGGCGTCGAGCCGCGACGGATCGTACGGCGCATCGGCTGCGATCAGGCGTGGCGGCGCGAAGAGCACTTCGGGCGGTTCGAGCCGGCGCAGGAACCACAATACTTCACCGGCCGGGCCGACTTCGTCGAAGCGTTCGTCCTGTTGCAGCGCGTAGTTGAGCGAGAAAATCTGAAGGTGACGATTGATCTCGGCCGGCAGGCCGATGTCTTTGAGTACCGCTTCAGTCGGCAGCGGGCCGCCCTGATTCATATCGAGCACGGCTTCGGCCAGGTTGAGGTGGCCGACGCTCACGTCGGCGATCAGGCTGCGCGGGAACCACTTTCCGGCCAGCTGGACGAAATCGGGGGCAGCCTGTAGGTGCTGGGCGAGCTGCTCGGCAATGGGCTTGCCGTGCCGCGTGAAGATTTCTTCGGGCGAGAGCAGCGTGTTTTCTTCGGGCGGGCTGCTGTCCATGTTCAGCGGATGCGGCAGCGTGTACTCCGCCGCGAATTCGCGCGGCGGGCCGTCGTTCATCTCGACGCGGATCACTTTGAACAGGCCGATTTCAGGGTTGACGCCCTCGCGCACGCCGGCGACTTTGCCAACCGCGAATTGGAGCGCGGGGAACACGATGTGCTCGCCCAGCGCGTAGCGGCCCTTGGGCTGATACAGGCTGCCTTTGAGCAGCTCGCGGCTGAGCGCGGCCTCTTCGCGCTGGCAGCGGTAGCGCACCAGTTCCAAGGCCAGCTCGTCGGCCGAGCGCGGCAGTTCGTCATCGAGGAATAAGTTGAGCAGAGTGTCGAGGTCGTCGGGTTGAACGGCAAACTTCTCGCCCCAGTAGTCGGGCGATTGGGTGACGCGCTGAATCACAGACCGGGTCTCCTGCGAATGAGAAGAGCGAAGGATTGCTGCGCAGGGATTATACCACAAGAGGAGTGTGAGAGCGCGGCGTTAGAGTGTGGAGCCGGGTTGTTGTGATTTCGGTGGAACAGGACTACAATTGCGCCCGATGCATTATCGACCCGCGTCCGAAGCGCCAGCGGGCCGAGTTTTATCAGATGGACGAGCGCGGCAAGTACCGGCCGGTGCCGGTTGGGCAGGATGGCCGGTATCATTCCAAAGTGCTGCCCGGCTTTTGGTTGCGTGTGGATTGGCTGTGGGCCGACGCGTTGCCCGACTCTCTGTTTGCCTTTGCGGAGATCGCGAATCTTCCGGCGGAGGTGGTGCAGGCGCTGCGCAGCCTGCAAAGGTGAAGGATGTTCGGACCGCGAAACGTGAAGCGCAAAGGATTGGAGATAATTTATCGCGCGTCGGGTCTGCTTAAAGCGCAGGTTATCAAGGGCCGCTTGGAAGCATCCGGCATCCCGGCGCTGCTGGATTATGAGTCGGTCGGGCCGGTGATCGGCATTACGATCGATGGACTGGGCGAGGTGCGGGTGATGGTGCCGGTCGATCGAGCCGAGGAGGCGCGAGAGTTGATCGCGGGTGGGGATGACGAGGGCGATATCGAGATGGATGACGAAGAAGAGTAAGGTCTCGAATCAGCGAGCCAACGAATAAGATCCCCGGTCTCTATAAGAAACCGGGGTCTCGTTTTACGGCAGCGCCTGCCGCGTGAGCTGCATCGGATCGACGTTGAGGCTGCGCACCCGGATGTCCCAGTGCAGGTGCGGGCCGGTCGACAGGCCGGTGCCGCCGACGCGGCCGATGAAGTCGCCCTGCCGGACTTGCTGGCCGACGCTCACGTCGATCGACGACAGATGATACAGGCCGGTGAACACGCCCCAGCCGTGATCGATGACGATGGCGTTGCCGCGCACGGTCAGCCGCTCGGCCAGTACGACGGCGCCGTTGGCCGGCGCGACCACCGGCGTGCCGCTGGTGGCCGAGAAGTCGGTGCCTTCGTGGAACGAAGTGAACGGCCCACCGTCATACGATCGGCGCGTGCCGAACGGCGAACTGATCTTGGCGTACTTTTCGACCGGCAAGGAGAACGGGCCGTTCCAGTAGCGCGTCGAGTTGAAGATCGTCCACACCGCGTTGAGCCTGTTACGCTCGGCGGCGATCAGCTCCGGATCGAGCAGGGCCTGTCGATCGGGCGGCAGGATGATCGATTCGGCGTTGTAGCGACCCGCGCCAACCTGCACGCTGGCGGTGACGGTGACTTGCGCGCCGCTCGCGTCGGTGGCGGTGACGCTGAGCGGATAGACGCCGGGCTGTGGTCCACTGACCGGGCTGGCCGACACGCCGACGACACCGTAATATGTCTCGCCTTCTAGCGTGAAGGGGATGCGCCAGTCGATGAACAGGCCGTCAAGCGTGACCGGTTCGCGCGTGCGGACCTTGACGACGACGATGCCGCCTTGCGACACGGGGAGGGGGCCGACGTCGAAGGCCAGGAACGGATCGGGCAGCGGAACGCTCGATTGGGCGATCGGCGCAGCGGCTGCCTCGGCGGCGACGGGTATGCTCAACTGCTGGCCGACGAAGATCAGCGTCGTGCTGCCCAGGCCGTTGGCCGTCGCGATCGATCCGACGCCGGCGCCGTATTTGAGCGAGATGCGGAACAGGTTCTCGCCGGGCTGGACGACGTGGATGCGATAGGCGGTCGTCGCGGTTTGGCCGGGCGTGGCCGATGGCGCGGCGGCCCGATTTGATGCGGGGATCTTGATCGACTGCCCAACGAAGATCAGGTTCGGGTTGATCAGGCCGTTGAACTGTGCCAATTCGGTCGCCGAGACGTTGAAGCGGCGGGCAATGCTGAACAGCGTATCACCCGGCTGGACGACGTAGACGGTTGGCGCAGCGGATTGCGCGGCGGCCGGCGCGATCGGAGCGAAGACCAGCAGGGCGGCAATCAACCATGGGAATGCACATCTGAGGCGGCGCAATGCCTCACCCCCCGGCCCCCTCTCCCGAAACGAAACTAACCGTTTCGAGTGAGGGGGGGTGTGGCCTCTTTCATACGGATTCGTTTTCACCCCCTCTCCGGATGACATCTGTATCGTCATCCGGAGAGGGGGTAGGGGGGTGAGGTGTTCTGTTAACACAATCCTACTCCTCGAAGTTCAAGACATCCCCGAGCGCAACCCGATCGAGCAGCGCTGGCGGTCCTTCCAAGACGTAACGGGCCGGCTGCGTCGAGGCGTAGTAGGGCCGCCAGGCGCGCGCCAGCGTTTTGTGGACAACGCGCCGATCACCGTCAAGCCATATGGCGGCAATGTCGAAGTTGACGAAGAACATGGTGATGCTGGTCGCGACAATGCTGGCGCGCGGCTCGGCGAGGATGAATCCTTCGCCGGGCGCGAGCGATCGGCGCAGCATCAAGCCAAGCCCGCGCGCGACGACCGTGTCGCCCCACTTGACGCGCGATAGCAGCGTTTCGTTTTGGGCATTGAGGACTTTGACGACTTTCATGGCAAGATCAATATTTCGCCCGGCCAGGTGAGTCCCGGCCCGTAACGGCGATTGATGACGGCCAGCTCAACCGTGCGGTATTGAAACTTGGCGGCGATGGATTCGAGCGTTTCGCCGGGTTGAACGGCGTACGTGCCGCGTGTGGCGTGCGCTTCCCATCCGCCGGGCACGACGACCGGCACGCCCGGTCGCACGGTGACGTTGCCCGGCGCCCGGTTCGAGTGAGCCACTTTGCTGAACTCAACGCTGAAACGGTTGGCGATCGTGCGCAGCGTGTCCGTGATCGGCGGTGCGTACAAGATCGCGTTTGGGCCGAGCGTCGGCGTCGGTTTGGGTGTCGCGGTCGGGATCGGCGTGAGCTGAAGTGAGAGCGCCAGATCGGCGTCGACCAGACCGGCTTCGTCCCAGTACAGATCGTTGTGCTTCACGGCGAACTGCGCGCGCGATCGCGTGAATACAGTGATCACGTTGTTCTGCGCGACTTCCTCGACAAACTGGAAATGCCACCGGTCGTAGGCTTCAATCTCGTCTGACCAGTGGATAATCGGCGAAAGCGGATCGATGCGGCCAGTGGGATCGATGCCGACGGACACTTTGACCTGGCCCGGCAGTTCGGAGATTTCCGGGTTGCTCAGGCTGCTCGACCAAACTTGCACCCAGATCGAAAAGCGGAGGAGCTGCCCGGGCTGAACCTTCACCTGTTGATACACGCCCATGTGATGCGTGCCAAAGAACGTGAAGCACTGCTGGGCGAATTCACCCGACTTGACGCGGTTTGCAAAGATGAAATGGTTCGCCTGCTTGCATTCGGGCCGGCGCAGGATGTAGCCCTCGTCGCCTTCAAACTCGATCCACCACGGTGTCCAGCCAGCCGAGGTCCTCAGTTCGCGATACTGGCCATAGGCGTCGTAAGCGCCCTCAAAGCTGGGATTCTGCAGCAGGTTGATGCTGACCTGCGCGGACGATACCGTGGCGCGCCAGGCGAAGATAGCCGCTAAGATTAGAAGGAGAATCGCACGAATCAGTCGCCGGATCATCGTGCCGGATTATACCCGAAGTAGTGCGTACTGCGTATCCGTGGCGCATCATCCGGAACACGCGCCACGGAATACGCTTTCGACTCATTGGCCAGGCGATCAAGAATCGGGCACGCCGAGCGCGCGGAGGATGGCCGGGGCAATCCGGGTGATATCGCGAACTTCGCGAAAGTGATCGGCGGCCGGGCCGACGACGAGGAGCGGCACCGGGTTGCGCGTGTGGCCTTTGAACGATCGGGCTTCGAGGTTGCCGTGGTCACTGGTGAGGACGAGCGTGGTCTGGGGCGCGCGGTGAGTCACCACGGCGCCCAGGAACGAGTCGATCGTGGCGATGATCTGCTCGGCGCTGAAGGTCAGGCGCCGGTGGCCTGCCAGGTCGGTGAGGAACGATTCGTACAGTGTGAGGTCGTGCGCGGCGGCAAGCACGGCGAGTCGCCGGCCCGCTTCTTCCGGCGAGATAGGCGCCGGGAGAAAAGGTTGCTCGCGCGCCGGTTCCCTCTGTTCTCTGTCGCCAGGCTCCGAGAGCGGGCCATTTCGGCTGGCACGTATCCGGCGTGGCGGTCGCCCCAGCCGCACGACGTCGTGTGTGAGGTCCCAAAGTATGGCCTCGCCGCGCTCCAGGTCTGACAGATCGCGAAAGCCGACTCCGGCTGCTTTGATCGCAAGCGTTGTAGCCGACGGCTTGGCGCGGCCTTCTTCGACGGCCTGCCAGTACACGGCGTGGAATGGATTGGCGAACGTGACACGGCGGCCGGCTTCGGCGGCTCGCTTGAACAGGCTATGCTCGGCGATGATCTCGCGCAGCGGCGCGGTCGGGTAGGTGGCGATGTGCATCCCGACGGCCTGCGCGGCATTGACGCCGGTGAAGAGCGCGGTCTGGCCGGTGGCCGATTGGGGAAGCCCGTCAACGCCCATCGTCGCGTCGATCCCGCGAAACAACATTCCGTCGCGCGCGACTTCGGGGCCGCCGATCAGCGGCCGATCGATCAGCGCTCGAAGGTGGGGCGTCGGCGCGGAGGCAAACGGGTTGTCGTCAGAGTCGGGGCCAAGTCCGACACCGTCAAGGAAGACATAGAGCAGGGAATTCATGGCGGGTAGTATAGCACGGCGAGTCGGCGCGGGCAATTGTTTGAGTGTTCAAACGTCCTTGACGGTTTGTGACGGTGGGTTTAGAATCGCCACACTTTTATGCAGGAGATCATCCCTTGACCCCGATTCACATCAGCATGCGATCGTTCTCTCTACCCAAGCCGATTGCGCGACTTGGCGAACTGGCCTACAACCTATGGTGGTCTTGGCACCGTGACGCCCCGGATCTCTACCGTTGGATGGACGACGTGCTATGGGAGCGGGTGACTCACAACCCCGTGAAGTTCCTGCAGCAAGTTCACCGCGCCAAGATCAATGCGGCGATCCAGAACACCGGATACATGAAGTTGTACCAGCGGATCATCGCCGAGTTCGATGCCTACATGGAATCGGACGATACCTGGATGTCGCGCACAGTCAACAATCAAGTGATGGGACCCATCGCTTACTTTTCAACCGAGTTCGGCCTGAACGAATCGATGCCCATGTATGCCGGCGGCCTGGGCGTCCTGTCCGGCGATCACCTGAAGGAAGCCAGCGATTTGGGACTGCCGCTGATCGGCGTGGGCTTCTTGTATCGAGAAGGCTACTTCCATCAACGCATCACTGAAGACGGATGGCAGGAGGCGATTAACGATCCGCTCAATTTGAGCGAGATCGCGATCCTGCCGGAGGTTGACGACAAGGGTCAGCCGGTGGTCGTTCACATCGATCTGCCGGGGCGGACGGTATCGGTTCGAGTCTGGCGAGTGCAGGTCGGGCGCGTGCCGCTGTTCCTGATCGACACCCACGTCGACACGAACGATCCGCTCGATCAGAGTCTGGCAGCCCGGCTGTACTACAGCGACCTCGAGCGCCGCTTGCAGCAGGAGATCATCCTGGGCATCGGCGGGGTGCGGGCGCTGCGCACGCTCGGCTACAGTCCGGTGGTGTGGCACATGAACGAAGGCCATTCGGCGTTCCTGACGCTGGAGCGTGCGGCCGAGGCGGTGCGCGGTGGTCGGACGTTCGAGCAGACGCGCGAGGAGATCGCCCGCTCGACGATCTTCACGACACATACGCCTGTCCCGGCCGGGCATGACAAATTTCCGATCTGGATGATGGAGAAGTACTTCTCCGGGTACTGGGGCGAACTCGGCCTCGGGCGTGACCCGTTCATGGCGCTCGCCTTGGAGCGCGAGCCCTGGGGAGACGTGTTCAGCATGTCGTTGCTGGCGCTGCGTCTCTCAGCCCAGGCGAACGGCGTCAGCGAGTTGCACGGCCAGGTCTCGCGCAAAATGTTCGCGCACCTATGGCCGGATCGAACTGAGGATCAAGTGCCGCTCCGGTCGATCACCAACGGCATCCACACGTTCACCTGGCTGGCCCGCCGCATGGCCAAACTGTATGATCAATACCTGGACCCCGAGTGGCGCGATCGACTTGACGACCAGGCCTTCTGGGATGGTGTGCGTGACATTCCCGACGATGCCTTATGGGAGGTCAGACGGCATCTCAAGCGGCAGCTCGTCGCGTTCATCCGCGAGCGCGCGCGCGAGCAGTGGCGGCGCGGCGGCATGCATCCGGTGCAGGTCGTCGCCGGCGGTGTGCTGCTCGACCCGTACGCGCTGACGATCGGCTTCGCTCGGCGCTTCGCCACTTTCAAACGAGCGACCCTGCTGCTGCGCGACGTCGATCGGCTGCGGCGCATCGTTAACGATCCCGCCCGGCCCGTGCAGTTCATCTTCGCCGGTAAAGCTCATCCGGCTGACGATCCGGGCAAGCACCTGATCCAGGATCTATACCGTTTGATCAAGGATGCTGGTCTCAGCGGGCGGATGGTCTTCCTGGAAGACTACGACATGAATGTGGCGCGGCACCTGGTGCAAGGCGTAGACGTATGGCTCAACACGCCGCGCCGGCCGATGGAAGCCAGCGGCACGAGCGGCCAGAAGGCGGTTGTCAACGGCGTGCTCAATTTCAGCGTGCTCGACGGCTGGTGGCGCGAGGGCTATAACGGCAGTAACGGTTGGGCCATCGGGGATGAGTCGATGTATTCCGACGCGGCTGAGCTGGATGCCGCCGACGCCGCGTCGCTGTTCGATACGCTGGAGAACGACATCGTCCCGCTATATTACGAGCGTCCGTACGAAACAGGGATTCCTTCCGGTTGGATACGTCTGGTCAAGGAATCGATCCGGACGATGCTGCCCATGTTTGGCACGCGGCGCATGCTGAAAGAGTACATGCACGAGATGTACTTGCCTGCGGCGCGCGGTCTCGTGGCTGAGCTGTTACCATAAGAACTGGAGGATGGAGGTTGGAAGTTGGATCGGCCAGCTGCATCTAATCTCCAATCTCCAATCTCCAGAATTTGGGTCTTGACGCGCAAAACCGGTTTGTGTTATCTTGTTGTCTGACTCCCAA
>JBOGUH010000301.1:0-2099 GCA_050695975.1 Anaerolineae bacterium | reverse complement strand
TCGCAGAACTGCGGCGGCGATACCTCGTCGTCCCGTCCCAACAACGTGTGGGGCTGGGGTCGGCTGAACGCGGCGGCCGCGGTCAGCGCGACGTTCAGCCTGACGCCGACCGCCGCGCTCACTTACACCTGGCTGTCGACTGATACGCTCCGCCTCGACGCCTCCACATCGACCGATCCCGAAACACCAGGCGCCAATCTGCTGGCGCGCTGGGATTTCGGCGGCGATGGTATGTGGGACACGCCGTGGTCTCTCACGAAGGTGCTCACCGGCGCTTACACGACCGTCGGCTCGGCCGTCGCCGTGCAGGTAGCTGATCCCGGTGGCCGGATCGACGCGAGCCAGGTCGTCATCCTGATTCTGGACAGCAAGTCCTTCCTGCCGATCGTGTCGAAATGACGCGCGTTATCTCTTTTTCATGTGGTATCATAGCGTGGCTCCCGTCGGGTCTTCGCAGTTGCTGCCGCAGTTGCACTGCGGCAGGCCGGGCGGCAATGCAACTGCCGCCCCAACGTTGGGCATCCGCCGGGTGCGAAAAACTGGCTTAGAGGCTGTCTGAAAAGCTACGGAACACCGGCTTTAGCCGGTCGAAATGCCGACTGACCCTAACCCTAAAGGGCGCTTCGCAGAGTCGGCGTTCCGGCTGCGTTTGCCCACTTCTTAGAGCGTGCTTGCAAATTCGGCAAAGACGAGCACACACCATCAGGAGGCTGTCACAGTGGATAATGGAAAATTCGATCTCGCCCGCTGGGATCTCAAGGACCTGCTCCCGGCTCACGAAGGCCCTGAACTGGATCAGATTCTGGCCGCATTCGAGCAGCAGATCAAAGACTTCGAGGACATTCGCCCGCGCCTCACATCCGACATGGGCACAGCGGATTTCGTCGAAATCCTGCAAGCCTACGAAGCGCTGCAAGTCACTGGCAGGCGACTGGGGTCATATGCGCACCTGTGGTTCGCCGAAGATACCCAGTCACAGGCCGCGCTCAGCTTCATGGGCCGCATCGATCAGCTCAGCGCAGAGGTCGCCAATCGGGCCTTGTTCTTCAGCCTGTGGTGGAAGGGCCTGGACGACGACGCGGCGGCCCACCTGATGGACGCCTCGGGTGATTACCGCTATCACCTGGAGAGCCTGCGCCGCTTCAAACCGCACACGCTGTCCGAACCGGAAGAGAAGGTGATCAACCTCAAAGACGTGAACGGCATGAGCGCGATGATCACGCTGTACGACATGATCACCAACCGCTTCACGTTCGAGCTAGAAGTGGACGGCGAGAAGAAATCGATGACCCGCGCGGAGCTGGCCGTGTACGTGCGCCATCCCAATCCCGATGTGCGCGCGGCGGCTTATCGAGAGATGCTGGGCCGCGTGTACAGCGAGCACGCCAATACGCTGGGCCAGATCTATAGCTACCGCGTGCGTGATTGGTTCTCTGAGAACATCCAGCTGCGGCATCACCCGTCGCCGTTGTCGGTGCGCAATTTGGCCAACGACATCCCCGATAGCGCCGCCGACGCCCTGCTCGACGCCTGCCGGCAGAACGCGGCGCTGTTCCAGCGCTACTTCGCGCTGAAGGCGCGCTGGCTGGGTATCCCTTCGGGCAAACTCCGCCGCTACGACATCTACGCGCCGGTCGTCTCGTCCGATAAACAGTATGCGTACTCCGACGCGGTGAACATGGTGCTCGACAGCTTACGCGCCTTCTCACCGCAGGTCGCCGATCAGGCCCGGCGTGTGTTCGCCGATCGCCACATCGACTCAGAAGTTCGGCGCGGCAAGCAGGGCGGCGCGTTCTGCGCCGGCATCCTGCCCCAGCTGACACCGTACGTTTTGCTGAACTACACGGGCCGCGTCCGCGACGTGGCGGTGATGGCTCACGAGCTGGGACACGCGATCCACGCCATGCTGGCCGGGCATCACACTGCGCTGACCTTCCACTCGTCGCTGCCGCTGGCCGAGACGGCTTCCGTCTTCTCGGAGATGATCCTGACCGACAAACTGCTGTCCGAAGAGACCGATGTGTCGGTGCGGCGCGACATCCTCGCCACCCAGCTCGACGACGCTTACGCCACCGTGCTGCGCCAGGCCTACTTCACGC
>JBOGUH010000300.1:0-1557 GCA_050695975.1 Anaerolineae bacterium | reverse complement strand
TTGGCGTTAAAGAGACCTGTCCCATGACGATTTTCGATCCAATCGGCCTCGACGATCCCATCCGTCTGATACATCTGAGAGAGGAAAGCCGCGTAGAGCACGAATGCCCCGATCCCAATGCCTGATGGCGCAAGGATGTTCTTCCAGGTCTGCGAGGATGCGCGAGCATCGCCTGTCAGCATGTCTCATCCTAACGCGGTGTGATAAGCGTGCAGCGTCGCTTCTGCGGCCCGCTGCCAGTTGAAATTCTTCAGGTCGTGATCTCGCAGCTCAGTTGAGCGCGGTTGTTTCAGCGCCGCTTCGACCGCCGCGCGGATCGACCCGCGATCGTCCGGGTAGCAATACTCCGCTAAGTCGCCAAAATAGTCGCGCGTTGAACCGATGGAAGTCGTCACCACCCGGCAGCCGGCAGCCGCCGCTTCCAGGCCGGCCAGGCCGGGCGTCTCGCGCCAGCTCGGTAAAGCGTGCACGGCGGCCAGCGCGTAAATGCCGGGCAGTTCGTCGTGAGGCAGGCGCTCGATAAAGATCACCTGGCCCCGCCGCGCGCCCAGCGCCTTGCATTGCTCTGCATACTCCGGCAGATGCGGGGCCGGTTGCCCGACGATGACGATCGGCGCCGGCAAATCGACCAACGCTTCGATCAGGCCGAGCTGGTTCTTGACGGGCGAAACCGCCCCGACCTCCAATACAAAATCCTGCACGCCGTACGTTTCGCTGAACCAGCGACTGGGTGTGGGAGCGGGATCGAATAACGCGGCGTCGACGCCATTCGGCGCGACGTGCGTGCGCGCCTGGAACATCCCGTTCAGCCGAAAGGTCTTTTGCAGCAGATCGCCTTCGGACTGCGAGTTGGGCAGCACACGCCGGGCACATTCCAGCATCCCGCGCTGCAATTGCCAGGTCGTCGTGGCTGGCGCTTTCGTTCGCTGCCAGGTCACGTACATCTGGCGCGCAGTGGCCTTGCCCAGCAGGTTCGCGAGCGATCGCCAGCGTGTTCGCCGCTTGACGGCGAACTCGAACCAGTGATCCAGCATATCCCAGTAGATCGGCGATAAGACGATCGGCACGCCTTTTTCCTGTAGTGCTTCGAAGGCCGCCCAGGACGACTCGGCCGTTTGGATGTTAAAAACGTGCGCGATGTCGCAGGCCGGCGCGCTGCCGAGCTGGCTGACAGGACGCAGGTCCACGCGCACGCCCATCGTCTCGAGCGCCGCTTTCGTCTTCAGCATTTGAATCGTGTCGCCGCCCAGTGTCGCCTGCGCGTCGTCACGCAGGGTCATCAGAACGCGCATGGTCTTCTTCCTAACCCTGCGCACCCTAACCCCATACGGGGGCAGGCGGGCGTTCCAGGGTTCTAAAACCTTCGCGTAACTGCTCAGGCTGCCTCACCCCCAGCCCCTCTCCTGACGACGAAACGGCTGTCGTCAGGAGAGGGGGTTGGGGGGTGAGGCTGAGTAGTTACCTGGGTGGTTAATAATAGGCACTTTACGGTGCGGAAAGACCACCCAAAGGACGAACCGTGACCGACGCGAAGAATGGACACGACCTGGTGCAGGT
>JBOGUH010000299.1:0-4130 GCA_050695975.1 Anaerolineae bacterium | reverse complement strand
GGCTGGGGTCGATCGGCGCGCTTCGCGCCGAGGCCGGCTGGGCGTTGCTGGCGATCGCGATCGTTCGGTTCTTGCCCTCGATCCGCGCTTGGTTGTCCGATCTGGGTTCGCTGCCGCGCGCGCTGGCTGTCCCCCGTGGACTTTCACGTTGGGCTGCGGCGTATTGCATCTTCGCGTTGTCCATCGCCTTCCTTCATGCGCTTGCTCCGGCAACAGCCTGGGATGCGCTGGTGTATCACCTCAAAGGCCCAGATCTGTACCTGGCGGCGGGCCGCATCGGTCATCCGATCGATCTGCCCTATCTGGGTTTCCCCCAGTTTCAAGAGATGCTGTTCCTGCTGGCCAGGCTGATCGGCGCGCCGACTGTGGCCCTGCTGCACTGGGTCTTCGCGGTAGCGACGGTATTGCTGATCCATTCGATGGCGCGCCGTATCTGGGGTGAGGTGGCCGGCTGGTTGGCGATGGCGATCTTTCTATCCGCGCCGTCGATCGTGGGGCTGGCCGGCTCGCCGTATGTCGATCTGACACTGGCCTTTCACGTGACAGCAGCCTTTGCATGTATGCGGCACTGGCGCGCTGGAGAGGACGGCGGCTGGCTGCGGCTGGCTGGCCTGTTTGCCGGATTCGCGATGGCGACGAAATATACGGCAGCGGCAGCGGTGGTTGGGTTGGTGGTGTTGGTTTTTTTCGGCGACTGGAGTCGCCTCCTACAATACGTTGGGATCGTGGTGTTGGCTGCATCGCCGTGGTATTTGAAAAACCTGATCGTCACCGGCAACCCGGTCTATCCGTTTTTCTTCGATGCGCCATATTGGGATTCCTTGCGTGCGGCGTGGTACAGCCGCCTTGGGACAGGCCTGGCCTTCACGTCGCCCTTGCGGTTGTTGACCGCGCCGATCGAGGCAACGCTGCTCGGCGTGCAGGGACGCCAGCCATTTGACGCGACGATCGGGCCGTTGTTTCTGATGTTTGTGCCGGTTGCGATCATCGGCGTCCGAAGACGCCTGCCAGGGTTTGAGCATGCGTTCGTGCGTGACTGGATGCGCGATGCGCTGATCGTGTGCGGCGTGGTCTACCTGGGCTGGCTGGCGATGATCGCCGCCTCGGCGCTGCTGGCGCAGACTCGATTGCTGTTCCCGATCTTCCCACTGCTGGCGGTGATGGCCGCCGGTGGGTTCTACACGCTGCGACAGTCTGAAACGTTATCCGCCGGTGCGCGGCGCGTCGTATCGGCCGTTGTCGCCGCGTGGCTGGCGCTGACGGCGTTTGGCCTGGCGATCGACTTTGGCGCGAGCGGGGTCGCGTCTGCCTTGAGTGGCGGTCGATCGCGTGACGACTATCTGGTCGATCGGCTGGGCTGGCATGTGTTGGCCATGCAATCGATCAATCGACTGCCGGCCGGCTCGCGGGTGATGTTCTTGTGGGAGCCGCGATCGCTGTATTGCCGGCTGGAATGTCACCCCGACGCGCTGCTCGATCGCTGGTGGCACGCGCGGAGAGTGATCGGCTCGCCGGACGCGATCGCAGAAGCATGGCGCGCGGCGGGTATTACGCACGTGTTGCTTTTCCGCGCCGGCTATCAGTTCATCCTCGACGACAGTTTCGATCCAATTACGGCGGAAGACCAAGCGGCGCTGGCGACTTTGATCGACTCGCACTTAACGCTGGTTCAAAATCTCGGTGACGAGTACGAAGTGTACGCTTGGCGTTCTGAATCTGCGCGCGAGGAACCTCCGTGACGCGAGGGGCTACTCTATGATCGGACGATTGCGCCGCGTGCCGGATCGGGTCTGGCGCCTGGCTATCTTGTTGTTGGCGTTTGGCTTGCGGGCGTATCGCCTAAACGATCAGAGCTTATGGTTCGATGAGTCGTTCACCTGGTGGGTGGGCGCGGCGCTGCCATGGGCGGATTTGTGGCCTGCGTTGCTCCCGTTCGGCGCGTACACGCCGCTGTTCTATCTGCTCATGCGTGGCGTGGCCGCCGTCGGCCAGAGCGAGTACATCCTGCGTTTCCCGGCGCTGTTCTTTGGCGTGCTGCTGATCCCCGTGGTCGAGCGGATCGGCCGGCGACTAGGTGGGCCGGCGGTCGGCCGACTGGCGGCGCTGCTCGTGGCGATCAATCCATTCAGCATCTGGTACGCGCAGGATGCACGGATGTATACCATGGCCTCTTTCTTTGTATTAGTGGCAATGGATGGTTTCATGCGCGCGATTGACGGCAAGGGCTGGCGCCGATCGATGGTGGGGGCGGGCGCGGCTTACTTCACACATTACGTGACTCTCTTCATCGCGTATATCCAACTGGTCTGGTGGCTGCCCCGTTTCCGGCGCAGCCTGCCCGCTTTTCGACGCTGGTTCGGTTCACATCTGCTGGCCGCGTTGCCGCTGCTGCCGTGGCTGGCCATGTATTTTTCGCAGCCGGTGCGTGGACTGGCGATCGGTTGGATTCCGGTTCCTTCGCCGATGGCCCCTTACTCACGTTCTGGAATTTTATCAGCGGCGACATTGACACCTGGACGCCGATCGTGATGGGGGTCGCGGCGCTCGTCGCCGGGGTTAGCCTGCTGGGAGCGCTACAGCCTCATCGCTGGCGCGGCTTGTTGATCGGATGGCTGCTTCTGCCGCCGCTCGCGGCTTATGTGCTGTCGCTCCGCGTGCCCGCCTACGTGGACCGCTACTTCGCGTTTTGCCAGTTCCCGCTGATCCTGATGTTGGCAATCGGGCTGGCGTCGATCCGGATCAAACCGTTCCAGATGGCAGCCGGCGCTGCAATCGGCGCATTCATGCTGATCAACGCGCTGCGGCTTCATACCGATCCACTCTTCGTCAAAGAAGACTGGCGCAGGGCAGCAGCGATCGTCACCGGGCAAATTCAGGTTGGTGATCGGCTCGGGATTCAAGACAACGAAGGGTTGCTGGCCTGGGTCTATTACTATCGAGGCAGCGTAGCGCCGATCCCGATCTTAATCGACCGGAACCCCGGCGCGCTTGATCGCTTGATCGCCGGCGCCGATCGCGTGTGGCTGGTCTATCGCAGTGAGTTGGAGAGCAACCACCGATTTGCCAAGTCCTTGCCGTTCGACGTTTACACGCAAGCCCATCCCGCTTCACAGCGTTGGCTGGCTGCGAACTGTCGCCCGCCGTTGGGCGAATGGAAGTTCTCAGGTGTGACGGTGCTCTTATGTCCGGGTCGGTGAGATGAAGCGATGCAAGGCCTGAACCGGAACGCGCGACTGATTATGGCCATGGTTTTGCTGCTGATCTTCGCCGCCGACGTGGTGGCGACGCAGGCTGCCTTCACCGCGCGCGTACCGGGCGCGAACGACTTCCTCCCGCGCTGGGAAGGCGCGCGCTCGTTCTGGATCGATGGGCTGAATCCGTATTCCGACGAAGTCACGCGGCGCATTCAAATCCTCATCTACGGCCGGCCGGCGCGAGCCGACGAAGACCTGGTCAAGTTTGTCTATCCGTTTTACACAGTGTTCACGCTGTGGCCGCTGGTGGGGCTGCCTTATGCGTGGGTGCAAGCGATCTGGCTCACGCTGTTGCAGTTTGGGATGGTCGCGATTGCCTTGATGTCGATGTCGCTGCTGCGCTCGCCCACCGCTGTTCCGAACGATTCCGAATATAGAGCGCGGGGCTGGCATGTCAGGCCGCTCGAGCTGGCGGCAGTGATCTTGTTTGCGCTGTTGTTCTATTCGAGCGCGCGGGCGATCATCCTGGGGCAGTACGCCGTCGTCGTCGCCGCGCTGGTGATCGGCGCCTTCCTGGCGCTGCGATCCGGCCGCGATGTGCTGGCCGGCAGCCTGCTGGCCTTCTCGACGATCAAACCGCAGATGATCTTTTTGATCATTCCCTACGTGCTGCTGTGGTCGATCGCCCATCGGCGCTGGCGGGTCGTTTGGGGCTTCGGCGTGTCGATGACCATCCTGGCTGGGTTGAGTTTCTGGCTGCTGCCGACATGGCTCGGCGATTTTCTGCGCCAGTTGCGCGACGTTCCGTCGTACACCGAGCTCGGGTCGCCGGTGTGGATCGTCGTCCAGTATGTCCTCGGACTGGGCAATCTGGTTGAAGCGGTCGTGTCGGGCGTGATGGGCTTGGCGTTGCTTGTTGTCTGGGCGCGGACGATC
>JBOGUH010000298.1:0-5332 GCA_050695975.1 Anaerolineae bacterium | reverse complement strand
GGATTCGTGCGCTGAAAAGAATAGGCGCGGATCGGGCGGCCTGATTGCCGCGCTCGAGGTCGCTATCAATAGCAGCAAAGTCGTCGGCAGCGATACGATGAACGCAATCTCCGGCAGCCACTTCCTCCAGTTGTGAGAGGCTCTCGAAGATCCTCCCCGCAGGGGCGCAGCGGAGGGGACAGACGCCGACTTCAATCCCAGCATCGCCAGTAACACGATTGGAATATGCAGTCCCAACGAGAAACGCCGCTGCAGCGGGAACGGCGCATACAGCAGCAGTACGCTAGCGATCACCCACGCCACTAACAGCAGATCGACATTCCGATCTCGCTTCAACGCCCGACGCGCGCCGGGGATCGCCAGCAGCCACATCAAGCCATATCCGGCCAGATACTCAATGGGCGATGGTGATGGCGTCAAGTTCTGCGCGGCCCAGCCCTGCAAGATCGGATCGCGCTGAGCCGCGAAGAAAAAATATAGCATCAACGGTGTGATACTCAAGCCGGCCACGACGGCGACGATCGCCTGGCGAAGAGGGTCCTCACCCCCCACCCCCCTCCCCGGCTTCGCCACCCCTCCCCCCTCTCCTATCCGCTCCGCGACTACTCGACGGGAGAGCGGGGAAGGGTTGGGTGTGGGGGGTGAGGGTTGGCGCACCCAGCGCAGCAGCAAGAACATCCCCAACGCAGCAAAGGTGGCAATCGGCGCGAATGGCTGGAGGATCGCCAGGCCGATCGCCGCCAGCGCCGCACGCAGCCAAGATCCGTCGAGCGCCGCCATGAAGAGGATCAGCATCAACGCCGTCGACGCAGCGAAGTGCGCATTGGTCAGAATGCTGAAAAACGTATTCGACTCGGGAATCGCCACGTCACTCGCAGCGATCCCTATCCAGCCCAGTCCTGACGTGAGCGCCACAAACAGCCAGGCGCGACGCCGATCGGCGGCAGAATCAAATACGCGCGCAATCCATGCGTAGAGCGTGACGAGCAGCGCCCAGCCACCGAGAACACGCGCCAGTTGATACATCGCGGTTAACGACAAGCCGATGACGCGCGCGAGGTGGCCCAGTCCGATGTGGTATGTGAACAGGAACGCATCGGGGTCGTCGGTCGCGGTGAACGGCAGGCGGAATAGCCAGGCGCCGTCGTAGCCTTGGCGCATCTTGGCGAAGTAGCTTTGTCCGTCGATCGGGTTGACCAACGCGCCGCCGAAGCGCAGGTCGGCCGGCGTGGTCAGTCCGACGGCGAGGTAGGGCAGCGAACTGAGCAGCACGACGCCGATCGCGGCCAGCGCAACCCAGCGCCATTCGGAGGACTGTCGATTGTCGACTGCTTGCGCCCGTGCTTGCCCCCCGCTCTGCGGGGCGCTCTGCGGGGTTGCGGATTGCGGATTTCTCATTTCGGATTACAAAATGCGGATCGCAGATTTCGGATTGGACCAGCGTACCTCAAAAATTCGAAATCGCGAGGGATTGTAGCACAACCGTCGGCTTGCATTCCAATCCAGCCGCATTATACTTATACATCCTATGCGCCGCGCCGAACGCCTCTTCGAACTGCAAAAGGTCGACCTCGCTGTGGACGCCGCTCGCAGGCGCGTGCGCGAGATCGACGCGCAGCTCACCGAAAGTGATGCACTGCGCAGCGCGCGGCAGCTTGATCAACACAGCCGCGGGCGGATCGAGCAGCTCCGTGTTCGCAGCAAAGACCTCGAACTGCAATCGGCCACATTGGACAACAAGATCAAGTCGGTCGACGAGCGGCTATACAGCGGCGCGGTCAAGAACCCCAAAGAACTCAGCGACCTGCAGCGGGACGCGGCCTCGCTGCGCCGGCACAAATCGGAACTGGACGACGCATTGTTAAACATCATGCTCGACATCGAGCAAGCCGATCGGGAACGCCAGGTCGCTCACGCCGACCTGGCGCGCATCGAAGCCGGCTGGCAGGCCGATCAGTCCGCGCTCGCCGCCGAGCACGCGCGCCTGCTCGAACAGATCGCCGCGCTGGACATGGAGCGAAGCGCGCAGCGAGCGAATGTATCGCCGCCCGATCTCGTCGCCTACGATCGGCTGCGATCGCAGAAGCGTGGTCAGGCCGTCGCGCTGTTAGATGAGGGTGTGTGCGGCGCGTGCGGCGTCCAGCCCTCGGCGAACAAGCTGGCACATCTGCGGCGAGACGACGAGCTGATCACCTGCGGCAACTGCGAGCGCATTCTCATCGCCGAGTGAATAGTCTTCGTCTCACGTGGACGAGCGCTGAAAGCAAAGTGACAGATGATGTCCAACGCTGAACTCGCCAAGAAAATTCTGCTCATCGAAGACGACGTCGGGCTGGCCGAATTCATCCAGTATCAAATCCAGCGCGAGGCCTACACCGTCCTCATCGCCCATCGCGGCGAGGAAGGGCTGCGCCAGGCCTACGAATGGCAGCCCGATCTAATCATCCTCGACATCATGATGCCAGAGATGGATGGCTGGACCGTGTGCCAGCGCTTACGTGAGATGTCCAACGTGCCGATCATCTTCACCACCGCGCTGGGCGCCGAGCGCGACGTGGTGCGCGGCTTGGAAATGGGCGCTGACGATTACCTGATCAAGCCCTTCGGCCCCAAGGAACTGCTCGCCCGCATCCAGGCCGTGCTGCGCCGGCACGAGCAAAATCGGCCCAAAGGCAAGCTATACCACAACGGGCGGCTGTTCGTCGATCTCGAACGGCGTGAAGTGCGCCTTGACGAACAGGCCGTCGTCCTCACGCCGATGGAATTCAAACTCCTGGCGTGCCTCATCAATAACGAAGACAAAGCCCTCTCGCACAGTTACCTGCTCAAGCAGGTCTGGGGCCCGGCTTACGCGAATCAACGGCAGTATCTCAAACTGTACATCTGGTACCTGCGCCAGAAACTCGAGGACGATCCGTCGCAGCCTGGGTTGATCCTCACCGAGCGCGGCGTAGGCTACCGCCTGGCGCGCGCCCAACGCCCTGTGCGCGACGACCCGCGCCGATCCGCGACCGGCAGCGGACAAGATGATCGTCAATCCGATAGCCACGAGTAGATAGGACATGCTGCGATTCCCCCTCGCTCAATCCGCCTGGACGTTCGACGCGCCGTCGTTCTTCATCGGCATCGTGTTCGCGCTGCTGATCGTCGGCCTGATCTACCTGTTCCGCCAGCCGATACGGGATGGGATCGAGCGCCTGCGCGAACGGGTACGCGACCTGCGCGATCGGCTGACCGCCGGCGCCGAACGGCGCTACGGCGAAGCGCTGCGTGACCGGCTGGTTGACCTGCACGTGGGTGAGCTGGCCGCGCCCTTTGAAGACGTGTACCTGCCGCCCCGATTCGATCCACCCGCGCCCCGCCCCTCGTTATCACCCGACACGACGTCGCCGCCGTCCATCACGCTGCGCCAGGCTTTGGCGTCGACGCAGCGGCTGGCCGTGCTTGGCGAATCAGGGTCGGGACGGACTGCGCTGCTGGTATACCTGGCGCGCGTATTCGCCGACGATGAATCGCGCGACGAGCTGCATCTCGACGAAAATCGCTTGCCGGTTCTGATTCATCTCGCTGAGATCGATTGGGACGCTGACGCGGAACGTGACGATCCGGCCACGCCGCTCATCGACGCCGCGATCGCCCACGCGCCGCGACTGGTCGCCGCGAATCTCGCCTCGATGCTCAAGGGCAAGATCGCCTCGAAGGATCTCATCATCCTGATCGACGGATGGGACGAGATCGCGCAATCGGATCGGGATGCGGCCCAAGCCTGGCTCACCGCAGTCGTGCGGCGCTGTCCCGATCATCGCTACGTGATCGCCGCATCGCCGGCGGATGCCGATCCGCTGCGCGGCGCGGGCTTCGCCTGCCTGTCGATCGCTCCGCTTCAGCCGCGCGCGATTCGATCGCTGGCCGAGCGCTGGGCCGAAGCGGCCGGTGGTGGCGCGCCCGATGCCGCGATGCTGGCCGAGTCGATGCGGCAGCCGCCCGGCACATCGCCGCGCCCGCTCGACATGGCACTCGCCATCAGCGTGTGGCGCAAGCGCGGCAGCATGCCTTTGAACACGCCCGCCGCGTACGATCGCTGGATCGATATCGCGCTCGGCGAAAGTGGTGTGAAAGACACCCTCGCGACGCGATCGATCTTGGGCCAACTGGCCTGGACACTACTCAACGAAGAACGACGGATCACGTCACGGGAAGAGACCGCCGCACTCGCGCCGGAATCGCTCCCCGAGGCGGAGCCTGGCCAGCCGGCGAAAACCGTGACCGGCATCGCCGCGACTCTGGCCGGCGGTTCTGCGTTGTTCATCCCGCTCGGACAGGGCGTGGCGTTCGCGCATCCGCGCATCGCGGCGTATCTGGCCGCGGCCTACGCGCAGAGGGCAGGCCAGTCGATGACGCTCGTGTCGCGCATGGACGATCCCGCCTGGGAAGATGTGGCGTTTTTTTTCGCCGCGCTCGGCGATGCCACGCCGCTGGTCAACGCCGCGCTGGCTCGTCCCAACGACCTGTTCCGCACGACGCTGACGCGATTGGGCCGCTGGGCTTCGATCGCGCCGGCCGATGCGGGCTGGCGGGGACGGGTGCTCAGCGATCTGGTCAAAGTCATGATGTCGCAGGACACGCCCGATCCGCTGCGCGATCAGATCATGCGCGTCGTCGTGTCGACCCGCGATAAAGGATTGGCCTACCTATTCAAGCAGACATTGTCACGGCCCGAGCCGCACTTCAAGCGGCTCGGCGTGCGCGGGTTCGGCCTGCTGCGCCGTGCAGTCGATGCGCCAACTGTCGCCGCCGCGCTCGGCGATGACGATGCTCGCGTGCGCCTCGAAGCGCTGCGTGCGCTGGGCGAGATCGGCGGGCAGACGGCGGTAGATGCGCTGGCACAGGCGCTGCTCGAGATGGACGACGACGCGCGGCGCGGCGCTGCCGAAGCACTCGCCGATTGCGGCAAAGCCGGTTGGGACATACTCAAAGAGGGCGCAGCGTTGACCGACGACAAAGGCGACGACGTGGTGCGCGTGCGGCGCGCGGTCGCCTACGGCCTGGCGCGCGTCGGCGAGGATTGGGCGCGCGAGCTGCTGGTGAAACTCGAACGCGACGACAAGCAGTGGTTCGTTCGCTCCGGCGCGACCGAAGCCTTGCACTTGATGCGGGCGGACAGCGGCGAAGATAAAGGCGCGATCAACTTGACGTCGCTCGACATGGATCATTTAGGCTGGCTGGTACAGTGGGCCGCGTCGAAGGGGCAGCCGATCGGCCTGGGCAAGTCGGCGGCGCAGGCACTGCAGCGCGCGCTGGAAGACCTCGATCCCAGTGTACGGCTGGCCGC
>JBOGUH010000297.1:0-4681 GCA_050695975.1 Anaerolineae bacterium | reverse complement strand
ATCACGACCACACCGACCAACTCGCTGATGTAGAGATATTCCGGCACTCCGATACGCGCCAGCGTGCCGCCCAGCGCCGGCGACAGCCCGCCCAGCGCGATGAACACGTTGCCCAGCACCCGATTGGGCATCACGCGCTTGCGCCAGAACAGGTAGCCCGAGTACAGCGCCCCGCCGACCAGGCCGATCGTCCCGTAGATGTTAAACAGGAACGAGTACGAGCGCACGCCGCCCTCCGGCAGGATGCCGACGATCCCCTGCGCCGATCGCGTCGCGTACTGCTCGCTCAATGGCTTGCTCGGATTGAAGATGCTCTCCTTCAGCGGCGTGTTGAAGGTATCGAAGGCGGCGATTAGCGTGCCGATCAGCAGTGCAGCCATCAGCGCATTCGCCACGCCCGGCTTGCGCACCAACAGATAGACAGTGCCCTGTCCCAGCCAGGCCGCCGCCAGCACCGCGCCGCACAGATACCACAAGCGGAAGATGGTCGCGTTCCAGGCCAGGCTCGAATAGAATTCGGCGAACGTGCCGGCGCCATAGATCAGCAGCGCAATGCCCCACACCAGATAATGCGCGCGCCTGCGTTCAGCCCAGCGTCGCAGCAGGAGCGCCGCAAAGATCAGCGAGATGATTGTCGAGGTCAATGGTAGAAGTGTGTTTAGGCTCATCGATATTCCCCTTCACTCGGCTGTGTCACAAGCCACGTCCTGAGATTGGATGAGTTACCGTATTCCACTCACCAGGCCAATGACCGCGACGACGATCACGATCGCCAGCGCCAACCCCATCACCGCGAACACGATCGGCACGATCCGGTCGTACAGCAAGTTGGACGGGACTCGCGGCGTCCGTTTGCGTGGCTCATCCACGTTTGCCCTCCTCGTAGGCCTGCACCAGGGCGAGGAGCACTTCGTTGAGAAACGCGCTGAGCTGATGATGCACGGTCAGCCAGCTCGGCGCGGCGATCGGTTCGAGCGCGCTGGCCATCTGCACCAGCGAATCAATCAGTGTATCGCGAAAGAACAGGAACGCCTGCACCGACTCGGTCAGCGACAGTGCCTGGCGTTTCGACAGCGCCGCATACTCGCTCCCCATGCTTTTGGCGGCGGTCCGAGCGCTCCCCGTCAGTTCGGAAGCCGACACGGCGCGCGCCAGTTCCTGCAGCAGGCGCCGTCCCAATTCACGATGTATCTGGCGCGTCTCCTCATCGAAGTGGTTCAGCCACGGCGCATCGACGCGTTCCATCTCGATCCGCAAGCGGCCCAGTGCGCTGTCCATGAGCGCCTGCGCCCCGGCATCGGTGGATCGGCGCGCGTCGATCCATGCCTGCAGGTCGGTGCGGCTGAAGCGCCGATGCCCACCGGCGGTGCGCTGGCTGGCGACGCGGCCGCGATCGGCCCAGGTGCGCAGCGTGGCCGGATGCACGCCCATCACTTGCGCGGCATCGCGCAGTGAAAGCCACTCACCAGCGTCGGTTCGCTTGAGGTTGGGTTGGGTCGGCCGAGAGATTGGCATGATGCAGTTGAAAACCTACACAAATCTCCAAACCAATGGGCGATTCTATCCGATTCGCGTAAACTTGTCAATTTGGAGGTTATCTGGCAATTACCTTCAGCGCTTCTTCGACCGCTCGCACGGTGATCTTAATTTCAACTTCGTCGTGTGCTATGGACATGAACCCGGCCTCGAACTGCGACGGCGCAAGATACACGCCGCTCTCCAGCATCGCTCGGAAGAACACCGCGTATTTTCCTGTGTCGGCAACCTTGGCCGTGGCCCAATTCGTCACTGGCCGATCCGTAAAGAACGTCGTGAACATCGTTCCGACTCTTTGATGGATGATACGGACTTTGGTCTCCTCAGCCGCAGCGCTCAAACCTGCTGCTAATCGAGCCGATTGCGCTTCAAGCGTGTCCCACGTGCCAGGCTTCTGCAACTCCTTCAAAGTCTCGATGCCTGCCGTCATCGCGAGCGGATTCCCGGCCAGCGTGCCGGCCTGATACATCGGTCCGGCGGGAGCGACCATCTGCATCACGTCGCGCCGACCACCGTACGCGCCGACCGGCAGACCCCCGCCGATCACTTTGCCCAGCGTCGTCAAATCGGGCTGGATGCCATACAAAGCCTGCGCGCCGCCAGGATGCACGCGGAAGCCGGTCATCACTTCGTCGAAAATCAGCAGCGCGCCGTAAGCCGATACCATGTCCCGCAGTCCTTTTAAGAAGCCTTCAACCGGAGGCACCACGCCCATATTGCCCGCCACCGGCTCGACGATGACTGCCGCAATGTCGAGCGGGAACTGTTCGAAGAGTTTCTGGACCGCTTCGAGGTCGTTATACGGCGCGACGAGCGTATCGGCGACGGTAGCCGGAGGAACGCCGGGTGAATCGGGCAGGCCGAGCGTCGCCACGCCGGAGCCGGCCCGCACCAGCAGCATGTCCGCGTGGCCGTGGTAGCAGCCCTCGAACTTGACGATCTTGTTTCGCCCGCTAAAGGCGCGCGCCAGCCGCAGCGCGGTCATCGTCGCCTCGGTGCCGGAATTGACGAAGCGGATCATTTCGATAGTCGGCATGAACCGCTGAATCAGCTTCGCTAGCTCGAGTTCGAGCGGACTCGGCGCGCCGTAACTCGTGCCGCGCGCGGCGGCATCCGCGATCGCCGTCACGACGCGCGGGTGGGCGTGCCCCAGAATGAGCGGCCCCCACGACAGCACGTAGTCAATATAGCGGTTGCCGTCGACATCGTACAGATACGCGCGCTCACCGCGATCGATGAACAGTGGCGATCCGCCTACGGCGCGGAAGGCGCGCACGGGCGAGTCGACGCCGCCGGGGAGCAGTGTTTGGGCTTCGGCGAATAATTGCTGCGAGCGAGTGATGTGCATGAATGGTGAAATCCTTTCATGTGCAGAGCGGCGCTTGAATAAAGGCGGCTACCTGCTCTGCTGCCTGCTCGCCAGACGCGATGCAGTCCGGAATGCCGATGCCATGGTAGGCGCTGCCGGCGATGAATAGACCGGGGTGCCCGGCGAGGCGCCGGTCGATCACGGCTAACCGGTCAAGGTGGCCGAGGGTATACTGTGGCATGGCTTTCGACCAGCGGAAGATGCGAGAAAACATAGGCGATACAGTGATACCGAGTGTGGCGCGCAATTCTTCGCATGCGAGCCTCAACAGGTCTTCGTCCGCCCCATCTAACACACTCTCTTGCCCGGCGCGTCCGATGAATACGCGCATCAAACCAAAGCCGTCCGGCGCGCGGTGCGGAAATTTCGTCGAAGTCCAGGTGCAGGCCAGAACGGATCGGCCTTCGGCGCGCGGAATAATATAGCCATAGCCGTCCAGCGGACGAGGGATTTCCCTGAGGGGATAGGCGACCGAGACCGTCGCAGTTGAAACGTAGGGAATGCTGCGTAGCGCACTCGCCATTTCAGGATCGAAATCCGCGACGAGATCGGCAGTGACATAGGCAGGTGTAGCAAGGACGATAACATCTGCTCGCAGCGACTCGCCATTCTCAAGTGCCAGTGTGTATCCCCCTTGGGACGAGTCTGCGCTCACGCGAGTTGCACACGTCCCCAGTCGACTCTCTACTTCGCCCAAGCCCGCTTCCAGCGCCTCTACGATTTCTGCCAGGCCAGTGGCGAGTGTCAGGAAGGCTGTCCGGTTCCTGGGCTTGCTCGACAGGGGTATCTTCTTGCTGGCTGCTCGCATGCCTTTGATCAGGCTGCCGTGTTCGAGTTCTATTTGCCTCAGTTGTGGGAAAATCGCCACAAGACTCAACTGCTTTCCATCCCCGGCATACATTCCACCCATGAGCGGCTCTATCAGTCGATCGTACACCTCGCGCCCGAATCGCCGTTCCACAAATCCGGCCAGCGACTCGTCGCCATCATCAGCACACGGCGGGATAAGCGCCTCGAGTCCCATGCGCAGTTTACCGAGGGGCGAGATCAAACCGGTCTTCGCTATCGGGCCAAAGCGTGAAGGGACGAGGCCCGTGAGGCCTTCGGGCAATTCGTGGAGTCTGCCGCTGCGCATGATGTAGGTGCGGTGCTGTTTTTCATTCGTCCCGTATAACCGCTCTTCAAGGCCGAGTTCGCGACATAGTCCGACGCCGCGTGGCTTGGACGCGAGGAACGAATCAGGCCCGCCTTCGACGACGAAGCCCGCCACGCGCTCGGTGATGATTTTTCCGCCGAGGCGGCGCTCACTTTCAATCAAAGTCAGCGCGAGATCGGGCGCGGTTTGTTTCAGCCGATACGCCGCGGCCAGTCCCGCAATGCCACCGCCGACGATGACGGCTCGCTTTGCTTCTCTCACAGCCAACCTGCTTCTTTCACTTTATCTCGCACGAGATCGGCCAGCCCGGCGATCATGAGCGGCGCATCATTGAGCATTTCGATGCGTTCGAGATGCAGGCCCAGCGCTTCGGCCTGCTGCTTGAGCACGATATCCACATCGTACAAAATCTCAACGTGCTCGCACACGAAACCTATCGGTGCGATGAGGACGTGCTCTTGACCCTGGGCGGCGAGATGAGCAATCACTTCGCTCGTGTCCGGTCCGAGCCACGGATCGGGCGCCATCGCGGCAGATTGAAACGCAAACTCATGCGGGTGAGGATCCAGCCGTTCCATGACTGCGGCGACGGTCGCCTGAAGCTCGTCGGGGTACGGGTC
>JBOGUH010000296.1:0-4373 GCA_050695975.1 Anaerolineae bacterium | reverse complement strand
ATCCACACCGGCCCGATCATCACCATCGACCAGTCTGGCCGCGCCTCGGCGATTTTCCGAAGGAGTGCAAAGTCGACCCGGTCGCCGATCTGCCCGACGTAACCCAGTCGTGGCGGGCGGATGCTCTCCAGCTCGGCATCCGGCGTGTGCGGGTCGTCCAGCATGCCGGGCAGGCTGGTGGCGTTGGGCATCCAATACACGTTCGAGTTCATCTGGCGGGCGCGCTGAACCAGGTCGCGTGACACGGCGAACACCACGTCAACTTGACTCGGCAACCGTTCGCTGAGACGGGCGTACTCGCCGCGATCGGCCAACGGGATCAGTTCGAATTGGGTCCAGTCGTCGGTCCAATCGTAGCAGGACAAGACGCGCGATTTGAATGCCGCCAAGGCAAACGTGTGAAGCGGATGACTCAGGTACACCATCAGTTGATCGCCGGGCAGCCGATTGAGGCGCGCGCGCATGCGGCCGGCGTACCTGGCCGCGTTGAAAGCGTTCAGCGGTTTCAAGCGGCGAATCGCCTCGTTCCTGGTCAGCGGCAGCGTTTTCTGCGAGCCGGTGGAGGTCCACATCCGATCGGCGACCTGGCGCGGGCGGCCCACGATTGCGTCGAGGTGCGCGCGGCGCGAATCACCGAGATGGCTCGCCGCGACTCGGCGGCGCAGCACGTCGAGCACGCTGGAAATGACCGGCGGGTTGACGTATAAGACGGAAGCGACTTCGGGCCGCAGCGAGAGCTCATGCGCCAGCCGCTGCCGGCGCCGCCATAGGTCGCTCCACTCGTGCGTGGAAAGAAAGAGAATCTTGTACACTGAACACAAACTCGTTCTGACTCGCATCGTATGTCCAGGTGCCAACTTGCTCCGGGCCGTAGTACCCCTGGTATCGAACTGGCCCGTCGGCTTCAATGCTGAGTGAGCCAGCCGACGCAGACAAACCAAACTCGACACCATAACAGTTGAATGTTCCTAGAGCGATTTCCACTGGCATTTACGGCACAGCCGCCCGGAAATGAATTTCCGGGCTTCGGCGCAGCGCCGGATGAATCCGGCTTGGATTAGCCCGATTCATCGGGCGCCGTGGCGTAGCCCGACGATTCATCGGCGGGCGGGCCAACCGTAAAGTCATCTGGAATCTGCTCTAGACGGTGGGCGTGACATGGCGAGCGGTCTTCTTGGCGGACAGGGATGTCGTCTGGTCATCGCGGACTGAGTGGATCAGTTCCAACAGCCGCGTGGCGCCCTTCACGGCGTCAAAGTCCTCGACGATGCGCCGGCCGGCGCGGCCCATCGCATCGCGCGCTTCAGGCGAGAGCTGGGCAATGTGCTGGATGGCGTCGGCCAGCGCAGCCGGATTGTGGGGGGGCGCGAGCAAGCCGGCTCCATCCCGAACCAGTTCCGGCAGTCCGAGAATGTCACTGGATACTACAGGCACACCGCGCGCCATCGCCTCAATCAAGACCAGGGGCATTCCGTCGCGGCTGCCATTCCGGGCGATGACGCAGGGCAGCGCGAACAGGGTCGCTTGTTCGAGCAGCGGCGGGATGGCGTGATGCGGGAGTGCGCCCAGCAGTTTGACGTGTGACTCCAGTCCGTAACGGCGCACGGCTGCTTCCAGCGCGGGCCGCTCTTCGCCTTGACCGGCGATTTGACACGTCAGGCTCAGGCCGCGTTCCTTCAAGATGCGGCATGTTTCGACAAGATCGATCAGCCCTTTTTGTTCCGTCAATCGACCCACACACACAATCGTCAAACGCTCGTCTGGCAGCGGCGGGCGCAGCGGAAACTGGGACAAGTCGATCAACGGATAAATGACGTGAATCTTGTCGGCCGCATCAGGCCCGAAGTGTTGGGCGATGTATTGCTTGTTGTATTGTGAGACGGTGACGACGAAGCGGGCTTCGCGCAACTTCAGTTCGAGGAACTGCGGCGAGCGAAAAATGTCGTAGGCGTGCGCCGTGAAGCTGAACGGCAGGCGCGTCAGCCAGGAAAAGATCAACGCCGCCGTGGCGCCCTCCGTGGCCCAGTGCGCATGGAGATGCGTCACGCCCTGGCGCCTCATCTCGTCGGCCCGATAGGCGAGCCGCATGAAAGCCCGCCAATTGCCGACCAGCCCTCCGCGCCGGGCCAGCTCGAACGCGCGGCGATATACCCCCGGGCCGACACGCGCCAGGATCGACAGGTTGGCCTTGATGACTGACGTGCGACCGGCGCGCGCGCTCTGCGTCCAGCAATAGGTGACCGGCGGCAGTTGATCGGCCGCTTCGTCCCGGCGTTCGCTGGGGTCGGGCTCCAGGATCGAGAAAACCCGGATCGGGTAACCCATCTCTTGCATGACTCGGATCTCGTTGAGCAGCGTGGTATGCGTCAGGACCGGAAACGCCCGCAGCATGTATCCAATCGTGGGCTTGCTGGAACGCGCTCTGGAACGCACGCCTGCCCCCGTATGGGGGTTGGTGTTAGTGCGCGTCATCGGCTCACCCTGCTGCTGACGCGCGCCTGTGCCGGGCTGCCGTTCTTCGACGGCTCGCTCTGCGCGAAGCGCCAGGTGTGCGGCAGGTAAACCAGCCCGTCACCCTGCTCGCGGCCGGCCGAAACTTCAAACGTGGCGGCTTTATAGACGATATGATAGGGGCGCCCGGCGAAGGCGTGGCTGACCGCGCCCAAGTCCAGGTGATAGGCGCCGCTCAACAAGTTGAGACTTTCGACGACCATTTCGACCGTCCCTTCCTGACCGGCTTCAAAACTGGCCACAGCCCGGCTGCGGTCTGTATTGGCGCCGATGATCCAGGTTAACCCGGCGTGGATGTCACAGTAAAAGACAGGCTCTGCGACGGCTTGGTTGCAGCGAAAGCGGGCCTGGATCGTCAACGGCTCGCCGCTCAGGAAGCGGCTGCGCGGGCGCCCATCGGCGTCCAGCAGGCGCACATCCAGGATGTCGATGACGCGCTTTCCAGCGTTATCTTCGGCCTGGCCGATGACGTCTGTCGATACGCGCCGTTCTTCCTGCCGATACGTGCCGGTGTAATACTCGTCGAGCACGGCGCGAATCGGACCCTGATGCATGATCTGGCCCCGATGCAGCAGCACCGCCCGGTCGCACAACTTCTCCAGCATATTTCGATCGTGGCTGACGACGATGAGCGTCTTGCCCGCTTTGCGAAACTCTTTGATCTTCTCGACGCACTTGTCGCGGAACAGGTAGTCGCCCACGGCAAGCACTTCGTCGATCAGCAGGATGTCGGGGTCGATGTGGATGGCGACCGAGAAGCCGAGCCGGACGACCATGCCCGACGAGTAACGCTTGACCGGCGTGTCGATGAACGCGGCCAGCTCGGCAAAGGAAATGATCGAGTCGAGCTGGGCGTCGATCTCGCGCCGGGACAGGCCGAGGATCGCGCCGTTGAGATAGATGTTCTCGCGCCCGGTCAGGTCGGGGTGGAAGCCGGCGCCGACCTCGATCAGCGCGCTCAGCCGCCCGTCGATCCGAACGCGGCCGCTGGTCGGGCGGGTCACGCCTGACAGGATCTTGAGGATCGTGCTCTTGCCCGCGCCGTTGACGCCGACCAGTCCGAGCGTCTCACCACGCTCGACTTCGAAATCCACGCCCTTGAGCGCCCACAGCACGTTGGCCCCTGCGTCGACCGGGCGGCGCGCGACTCGCGCCGCCCAGCGCGCGGCCGCATCGCGCAGGCTGCCGCGTCCCTGACCGAGGCTATAGCGTTTAGTCACGCTCTCGAATGTGACGACGCTCATATCATGTCCGCCATGTCGGGCTCAACGCGCTTGAAGTAAAGGTACGCGGCGACCAGCAGCGCCAGCGTCACACCCGTCGCTAGCGCAATCGAGGCCGGGGCCGGGGGCGCACCCGCGCCGACCGCCGCCCGGTAGATTTCGATGACAACGGCCATCGGGTTCAGCAAATACACGCCGCGCCAGGCCTCCGGCACAAAGGACGCGGGGTAGATCACGGGTGTCACATACAGCAGCACCTGTGTCGCCAGCGGAACGATGAAGCGCACGTCGCGAAAGAAGACGTTGAGCGCAGAGCCGGCCAGTACGATCGCGGTGGTGAAGCCGATTTGCACGATCAGCGCGATGGGGATCAGCGCGAGCGCCGGGGTGAGGGATATGCCGTACACGATGACCAGTCCGGCCAGGATCAACGCGGCGATGGCGAAGTCGACCAGCCCGGCCGTCACCGCGGCGAGCGGGATGATCTCACGGGGAAAGTAGATCTTGGTGACGAGGTGCATGTTGTTGACCAGGCTGGTCGTCCCGAACGAAAGCGCGGTTGCGAAGAACGTCCAGGGCAGCATGCCAGCGTAATAGATTTTTTGGTGTGGCCCTTGGCCGGTGGGTTTGGGCACGATG
>JBOGUH010000295.1:0-3887 GCA_050695975.1 Anaerolineae bacterium | reverse complement strand
CCCTACTCATTTGTGCGGCGCGGGATGACATGCACCTTGAGCATGTTCGTCTTGGTGCCGGCTCCCGAGGGAATTCCAGCCGTAATCACGATCGTGTCGCCTTCGCTCGCCAGCCCCGATTCCTGCGCCAGCCTGGCCGCACACTGGATCATCTCGTCCGTCGTGTTGTAGTTTGGAGCCAGCATCGGAATCACGCCCCAAGCCAGCGCCAGTTGGCGCTGAACGTCGGCCCGCGGGGTGACGGCGATAACCGGCGTGCGGGTGCGGTAACTTGCCACCCAGCGCGCGGTGTTACCGGAGTACGTCGAAGTGACGATCGCCTTGGCGTCCAGCTCGTAAGCGATGTCGACCGTGGCCTGGCTGATCGCCGCAGCCGGGGCGTGCGTCTTATCCCTTCGGACGCGATGAGCCGGATCGGCGTGGGAGAGATTCTCTTCGGCCATCGCCGCGATGCGCGCCATCATCACCACCGATTCGATCGGATACTCGCCCGACGCCGTCTCAGCCGAGAGCATCACCGCGCTGGTGCCGTCGAGGATCGCATTGGCCACGTCGCTGGCTTCGGCGCGCGTCGGCCGCGGATGGTTGATCATCGAGTTGAGCATCTGCGTCGCCGTGATCACCGGAACTCCGGCCCGGTTGCAGCGGGCGATCAAATCTTTCTGGACGAACGGCACGCGCTCGGCCGGAATCTCCACCCCCAGATCGCCCCGCGCGATCATGATCGCGGCGCTGTGTTCGAGGATGTCGTCGAACGCGTCCAGCGCTTCGGACTTCTCGATCTTGGCGACAATTGGAATATGTGCCTGCAGCCCGTCGAGCACATCGCGCAGCAGACGCACGTCCCGGCCGGTCCGCACGAACGACAGCGCCAAAAAGTCTAACTTCTGCTCGACCGCGAAGGCCACATCGGCGCGATCTTTCTCCGTCAGCGCGGGCAGCGATAGGTCTGCGCCCGGCGCAGCGACGCCTTTGTGCGAACTGAGCGTCCCGCCTGTGACGACCTTGCAGCGGATGTCTGTCGCGGTCGTTTCTAACACGACGAATTCCAGCTGTCCGTCGTCGAGCAGCAGGCGCTGGCCGGGTTTGACGGCGCGGGCAAGATCGGGGTGAGGCAGGTTTACCTCGCCTTCGTCGCCGGGCACGTCGCGCGTCGTCAAAACGACCTCGTCGTCCACGCGCGTCATCGTGTAGCCACCCCGAATCACGCCGACGCGCAGTTTGGGTCCCTGCAAATCGCCCAGCAGCGCGACGACGGCGTTTTCTTCTGCCGCCGCCCGCCGAATGGTAGCGATGCGCGCCGCGTGCGCGGCCCGATCGCCATGCGAAAAGTTGATGCGCGCCACGTTCATGCCGGCGCGGATCATCGTTCGCAGACATCCGAAGCTGTCGGACGCCGGGCCGATGGTGCACACGATCTTTGTTCGAGGCATTCAGGTTAATTCTCCACGTAATACGCCACGCCGAGCGCACCCGGCCCGGCGTGCGCCGCCACGGCCGGCGGCATTTCGACGACCAGGCATTCGTTGAGGTTATACGTCGCGCGGAACTCTTGGGCCAACGCCTCCGCCTGGACTGCCAAGTCGGAATGCATGAGTCCCATCTGCGCTGTGCGCTTGCCTTTTACCGCCGCATCCGCGATCTCACGCAATCGAGCGACCGCTTTGGTTTTGGTGCGGACGCGCTCCAGCGGCTCGATGCGGCCATGCTGAATCGTCAGGATGGGCTTCATTTGCAGCAGCGTCCCGACAAACGCCTGCGCCCCGCCGATCCGGCCGCCCTTGGCCAGATATTCCAGCGTATCGAGGACAAAGTCCAGATGCATGCCCGCGACCATCGGCTCCAGATGCGCGACGATCTCGGGTACCGACTTGCCTTCCTTCACCGTGCGCGCCGCCTCAAGCACCATCAACGCCTGGCCGGTCGCCACATTCTTCGTATCGACCAGCGTGATCTTATCGCTGCCCAAATTCTTTTTGGCCGTCTCCGCCGAATTATACGTCCCGCTCAACAAGCTGGATACGGTGAGGCACAAGACTTCGTGTCCGGCATCCAGGTGCGGTTTGAACGCATCGACGTAATCGCCCACCGGCGGCTGCGAGGTAGTCGGGAACTCCTTTGACATCTTGAGACGCTGCAAAAACACGTCGTTGGTTATATCGACCCCGTCGCGCAGCGTTTCGGTGCCGAACATTACCCGCTGCGAAATCAGTTGGATTCCGTGCTGCGCCGCCACTTCGCGGGTCAAGCCGGATGCCGTATCTGACACAATCTTAATCATATCTCCCCCTTTGGATGAATCAGTTCGCTGCTTTTAGGCTGCTACCGCATAGAACACCGACAAGCCCCAAAAGCCACGCGAATAGACCTGACAGGTCCCAGCTCCGCTGCGCTTCGGGAGTCATCGAAGACCTGTCAGGTCTGACCGATCGCCCGCCGCACTTCGTCCAAATTCGGCTCGATCACGCTCGCGGCCGGAGCGGCTTTGATCGCTGCCGGGACGTCCTTCAGCCCGCTGCCGGTGATCACGACGACAACCCGCTCGCCTGACGCGACCTGCCCGGCCCGAACCGACGCGGCCAGCCCGGCATATGCTGCCGCGGCAGCCGGCTCGGCGAACACGCCGACCTCCTGAGCCAACTCGCGCATTGCCGCCAAGATGTCATCGTCGCTCACCTTGACAAACGCCCCACCCGTCTGCCGAACCGACCGCAGCGCGCGGCGGCCGTCGCGCGGCCGATCGACGCTGATGCTGTCGGCAATCGTCTTCGCCGGCGCCGATGTCACCTGGTCCGCCCCGGCAACCCACGCCGTGTAGCACGCCGCTGCCCCTTCGGCCTGGACGCCCATCAGCTTCGGCATCGATTCGATCCATCCCAACTCGGCCAGATCGACTAATCCCTTGTGCAGACCCGAGATGATGTTCCCATCGCCGACAGATGCGAAGATACGGTCGGGGGCTTCCCAATGTCGGGGGTTGGAGAGTGTGAGCTGCTCGCATATCTCCAGAGCGGCGGTCTTCTTGCCCTCGACGGTGAATGGATTGTAGGCGGTGTTGCGGCAATACCAGCCGAACTCCTTCGACGCAGCCAGGCACACATCGAACGCCGCATCGTAATTCCCCTTCACCAGGAACACCGTCGCCCCGTAAATCAATAGCTGCGCGATCTTGGCCTGCGGCGCAGACTGCGGCACGAAGATCGTCGTCGGCAGGTTCACGCTCGCCGCCAGACCGGCGAGCGCCGCGCCGGCGTTCCCGCTCGACGCAGTCGTCACCCGTTCGCGTTTCTCCTCCAGCGCCTTCACCACCACGATTGCGCTGGCGCGATCTTTGAATGACGCGGTCGGATTGCGGCCGTCATCCTTGATCCACACTTCGCGCACGCCGAGCTTCGCTTCGAGACGCGGCGCGCGATACAATGGCGTCCAGCCGATCTGCAGCGGCAGCCCCTTGGATTCGGAATCGATCGGCAGAAGCGGCTTGTAGCGGAAGAGGTTAAGAGCGGAGCTGGTTTGCTGGTTGGATAGTTGGTTGGGAGAGATCTGCCGGGCGATCGATGGATAGTCGTAGATCGTGTCGAGGACGCCCTCGTCGCCATGCTTCGGACAGACGTACTCCACCTGGCCGGGCGCATACCCGGCGCCGCAGATCGTGCATTTGAAGCCGATGACGTTGTTCACGGCGACTCCAGTTGAACGGTTGCCATCAGTCCGAAATGATCCGACGGATACAGCCGAGTGTCTTGCGGCGACGGCCGGTTGAAAGCCACCTCGCATCGATGCGTCAAGATAGTCCGATCCACGAAGATGTAATCTAACGTGCCGCGCCACGGGTCGTTCACCCGCCTGAACAGCAATCCGGCCAACCGGGCGAGCAATCCCCGGGC
>JBOGUH010000294.1:0-3383 GCA_050695975.1 Anaerolineae bacterium | reverse complement strand
CTCTTCATACCATCACGTGATGGATTTACTGTTTGAGCAGCTCAAACAAAAGGCGCGGTGACATGAGCCAGCGCGAGGAAGTCGATCGGCGACGAATCGAGCAATTTCTGAATGCGTTGGGCCAGCGTTTCACTCGCCCAGGCCGGATTTATTTGGTCGGCGGCACAACACTGGTGTGGGAAGGACTGCGATCGCAGACGATTGATGTCGACTTGGCCTTCGACATTTCGCCCGAAGATACTGATGGGTTTACACGCGCAGTTCGGATGTTGAAGCAAGAACTCGCGATCAACGTCGAGGAAGTCTCGCCGGGCGACTTTATTCCACTTCCCGCTGGCTACCGCGAACGCAGCTTATTCATCGGCCGGTTCGGCTCACTTGAAGTGTTCCACTTCGATCTGTACAGCACCGCCTTGAGCAAAATTGAGCGCGGCCGCGACGAAGACCTATCCGATGTGTTGACACTGTTAACAACCGGTCGCATCGACATGGCGCAGCTGGTAGAATGCTTTGAAGGCATTTTGCCGCGTGTTGAGACACATAGCCTGAAGGGCGACCCGATTGAGTTCAGTCAAAAGTTTGAGACGCTCAAGCAGATGTGGCAAGAAACCAGCAAAAGGGGCTGACGTGGAATCTAATTTCCAATCTCCAATCTCCAACCTCCAGCATTGTCTTGTCCGATCCCCCGAAGCATGGTAGAATCCCGCCCGTCACATCGCATCTGACGACCACGGCCGAGCCGGACAGCGGCTTGGCGCGTGAGAGCCATAGCCAGGGGGAATAGCCCATGACGCTGTCGAAGCCTGACAAAGATAAGATCATTAGTGAGCATCACATCCACGCTACGGATACCGGATCGCCTGAAGTGCAGGTGGCGATCCTGACGACGCGGATTAACCAGTTGACCGAGCATCTCAAGGTGCACAAGCACGACGAGCACTCGCGCCGTGGCCTGCTCAAGATGGTCGGCCAGCGCCGCCGGCATCTGACCTACCTCAGCAGCAAATTCCCCGAGCGTTATAAGGCCATTGTCCAAAAACTCGGTCTGCGCAAGTAATCGATGATTGTAGGAGATGATTGTAGGAGGCGACTCCAGTCGCCGATGTTGGAGCCTGTATTGGAGTAAGTTCGACGAGTAGATGCGGCGCGATACCCCATCTACTCGTTTTGTGTGTTTATCGCCGCCTGTGCGTTGTGGTCAGGAATTGGAGAGTGTTCCTCACCCCCACCCCGTCGAGCAGTCGCGGAGCGGACAGAAGAGGAGGGAGGGGCCGGGGAGGGAGGTGGGGGCCAGCTTCCAGTCCCTGAGCTCCGCGCAGGCAGAACACATGGGCGCGCTTTTGCGTGCCGCGGAGGAACCATGAAAGAGAATCATATATTCAGCGCCACGGTCGGAGGTGAGACGCTCACCTTTGAAACTGGCAAGCTGGCCGGGCTGGCCGGCGGCGCGGTCACCGTGCGGCATGGCGATACAGTCATCCTCGCCACCGCCACGCTGGCCGAGAAACCACGCGAAGGGATCGATTTCTTCCCGCTCAGCGTGGATTATGAAGAACGGCTGTACGCCGGCGGGCGCATCCCCGGCTCGTTCTTCCGGCGCGAAGGTCGCCCGTCCGAATCGGCCATCCTGGTCAGCCGGTTGACCGACCGCCCCTTGCGCCCACTGTTCCCTAAGGACATGCGCAACGACGTGCAGGTGATCATCACCAGCCTGAGCTCGGACAGTGAGCATCCTATCGACATCCTGGCCATCAACGGCGCGTCGGCCGCGCTGGTGATCAGCGATGCGCCGTTTTACGGGCCGGTCGGCGCCGTGCGCGTCGGGTACATCGACGGGCAGCTCGTCATCAACCCAACGTATACCCAGATGGCGAAGAGCCGCCTCGATCTGCGCATCGCCGGGACGGCCGACGCGATCCTGATGGTCGAATGCGGCGCGGACGAAGTCCCCGAAGACGTAATGGTGCAGGCGCTGCTCAAGGGCCACGCCGCGATGCAGCCGCTCATCGCGCTTCAGCACGAGATGCGCGCGAAGGTCGGCAAGCCGAAAGACGAATCGTACCCGCGCTTCGGCGTGGCCGACGACGTCATGAGCCGTGTGACCGAAAAGATCAACAGCCGCATCCGCGACATCCTGATCAACCTGTACGACAAGGACGCGCGCAACGAAGCGCTCGACGACCTCGAAGAAGAGATCGTGACCGAGTTCGCCGAATACTTCGACGCCCAACACGTCAAGGAAGCTTTCCACGATCGGCTCAAGTCCGAGGTGCGCGAGCGCATCCTGCGCGACGGCATCCGGCCCGACGGCCGGCGCTCGACCGACATCCGCCCACTGGCCGCCGAAGTCGATTTGCTGCCGCGCGTCCACGGCTGCGGCCTGTTCACCCGCGGCGAGACGCAAGTGCTGTCGGTCGCCACGCTCGGCACGCCGCGCGACGCGCAGGAACTCGACGGCCTGGCGCCGATCGACACCAAGCGTTACATGCACAATTACAACTTCCCGCCGTTCTCCACGGGCGAAGCCCGGCCGCTGCGCGGGCAGTCGCGCCGCGAAGTTGGCCACGGCGCGCTGGCCGAGCGCGCGCTGATAGCGGTGCTGCCCGGCATGGCCGAGTTTCCGTACACCGTCCGCGTCGTCAGCGAAGTCCTGTCGTCGAACGGATCGACCTCGATGGCGTCGGTGTGCGGCAGCACGCTGGCGCTGATGGATGCCGGTGTGCCGATCAAAGCGCCCGTGGCCGGCATTGCCATGGGCCTGGTCAGCGACGGCGGTCGCTACACGGTGTTGACCGACATCCAGGGCATGGAGGATCACCTGGGCGACATGGACTTCAAAGTCGCCGGCACGGCGCTGGGCATCACCGCCTTGCAGATGGATATTAAGATCAAAGGCTTGAATGCCGCGATCCTGAAAGAGGCGCTGGAGCAGGCCCGCCTCGCGCGTCTGGCGATCCTCGACGTGATCACGGGCGCGCTGCCCGCGCCCAGAGCCGATCTCAAGCCGCACACGCCGCGCATCACCACGATCAAGATCAACCCCGAGAAGATTGGAGCGGTGATCGGCCCCGGCGGCAAGATGGTGCGCGCGATCCAGGAAGAGACCGGCGCAACCATTGACATTCAGGAAGACGGCACGATCTACATTGCCGCGACCGATGCTCCCAGCGCCGACGCGGCCCGCTCGCGGATCGAGGCGCTCACCGAGTCGGCCGAGCTCGGCCGCATCTACACCGGCAAGGTGGTGCGCACTACTGACTTCGGCGCGTTTGTCGAGATCATGCCCGGCGTCGATGGCATGGTGCACATTTCACAGCTGGCTGACTATCACGCGCCCACCGTCGAATCGGTCGTCAAGGTCGGCGACGAAGTGATGGTCATGG
>JBOGUH010000293.1:0-6590 GCA_050695975.1 Anaerolineae bacterium | reverse complement strand
TCTTGCGCAACGGGGAAAACGCCGTGCTTGCCCTGACACTGGGAACACGCCCATGATGGTGATGGTCTAATTGCCCGGCGGCCAGATCGGCGTCGACGGCGCGCCCGATCACGGTAGCCGCTTCTGGTTCAGACTTCGCGGCCCTTAAACTTCCTCTTATCCCCCCTTTAGCCGCTTTCCATTGGTTCTCCACCTCCGTCGGCTATTCTGTAGTCATCACAACACACCGGACACAGTCCGGTAACAACATCACGGAGGTGTGAAATGTCTAATGCCTTGATTTATTCACTCATGTTACGCAGGGTCATTTTTAAGATTCGCACCGATCCTGAGTCCCAACAGGGTTTTGAGTTTACGTCGCAGCTGTTCTTTGATGACGCCCTCACGGATCAAGTTCACACGCAGGCGCCGTACGCCAGCAAGGGGCAGCGCACCCTGAGGAACGACGGAGACGGCATCTTCCAGGGCGGCGGAGACCAACTGATACTCCAGCTCACCCAAGACGAACAGGGATACGCGGCGACGTTCGATATCGGGCTGGATTTGTGAGATACCAGCACAGGACAGTCGAACGGTTTTCAACAGCCGGGCGGACCACCGCCGAGTGGCGTCTAATCGAAGTGCGACGATAAGCCTGCGACAATGGATGAGCGTAGCAGCCTGCTACGCTCATTTGCTTTTACGGGAGGCGCGATCCCGTGAAATCGCTCACTTGCATTGATTTACTCAAAACTCTCATCCGCCCTCCATGATTTCTCCACAACAAGACACTATATTGAAACACGGTAATCGTATTCAAGGAGAACTGACATGAAAAAACTCTTACTGATTGGCATAGCCGTGCTGGTCGTGGCAGGCGGCGCGACGATGTTCGTGCTGGACAATACGCTGTTCGCGCCGGTGGCCGTGAGCACGGCCGTTCTCGTCGCGCCGGCGCTGGCCGCGCCCACGCAGCAGACCGCAACCGACGAGGAGGCAACGGCGTCAGAGCCGATCGAGGCGGCAACGTCGGACGCGATTCTCTATCAGATCGATCCGGCCCAATCGGAAGTGCGTTACGAAGTAAGTGAGACGTTCTTCCAGGATAATCGCTTCGCCCTGGCGGTCGGAACGACGCAGGGTATCGCTGGCGAGCTGCTGGTCGATTTCGCGCAGCCGTCGGACACCCAGATCGGCGACATCGTGATCGACGTCAGCCAGTTCACGTCCGACGAGTCGCGCCGCGACAACTTCATCCGCAATACCGGTCTGGAGTCCGCCCAGTATCCGCTAGCGACCTTCTCACCGCAATCAATCGAAGGGTTGCCGGCGCAGATCGCCGAAGGGGACAGTGTCTCGTTCACGATGGCCGGCGATCTGACGGTGAAGGAGACGACGCGCAGCGTGACATGGGACGTGACGCTGACGCTGAACGGCGATCAGATCGTCGGCTCGGCATCGACCGAGATCTCGATGTCCGACTTCGGCGTGGGGCCGATCCAGCTCGCCTTCCTGGCGACGGAGGATCAGGTGAATCTGTTCTTCGACTTCGTCGCCGTATCGGCAGAGGCGTGATTTCCTGGGAACGGAGGCGAGATTCGACCGCTTCGAGCGATTTCCACTTGGATTTACGACTTGGAATCGAGGCTTCAGCCGGATCCGCCTAACCCTAACCCTAAAGGGCGCTTCGCAGAGGCTCGACTCCGGAAGACCGTAAACAAACTGGAAACCGCTGTAAATGCGAGATGCATACTGAGAGCGACAAGCATTGACCTGGAGGTCTTTCCATGCTGAAGAAAAAGCGAACCTGGCTGGCGCTCGTCATGGCGCTGATCGCCGGTGGTCTGGTCTATTACTTCACAATGGCCAGTGTGACCACGGCGCAACTCGACGAGCCAGCGCTACAGACGGCTACCGTCCGCCAGGGCGACATCGTCATCAGCGCCAGCGGGGCAGGCAACTTGATGCCTGCCGCCGAGCTGGATGTGAGTTTCCCCGACGGCGGCACGCTCGTCGAGCTGCGGGTGCAAGTCGGCGACGAGGTCGAGGCGGGCGAGGTGCTGGCCAGCATCGACGACGCGCCGGACCAGGAGCAGCTTGCCCAGGCACACATCAGCCTGGAGACGGCTCAGCTCAATCTCGAAAACGCGCAGGCCAGCGCAGCCGGCGCGGGCGATGCCGACGAACTGACCGCGGCCCGTATCAATCTCAAGCAGGCGACCGACGCGCTGGCCGAGGCGCAGGCCAATTACGACGAGGTCTTCGACCCGGCGCGCGACTGGGAACTCAACGACCCGAGGCGGGCCAATAGCCTGAAGGCCGAGCGCGAAGCGGCCGCGCGCGCCCTGAACAATGCCAAAGACAACCTGACTGTCGCGCAGTCGCAGTACAACCTGGCCGTCGCGTCGCTCAAAGACGGTGTCTCTCAGTCGGAGAGCAGTCTGCGCTCCGCACAGTTGTCGTTGGATCAGGCGCAGCTGTCACTCGCGTCGGCGCAGCAGGCGCTGACCGACACCATACTGACCGCGCCGATCGCCGGCGCCGTATCGGCCATTAACGCCGATGTCGGTGAGTCGGTGGGCACATCGGCGCTGCTCACCTTGATTGATATGAGCCAGCCGCTGGTGCGTTTCTGGATCGAAGAAGGCGACCTGGACAAAGCCGCCGTCGGCAACAAGGTCACCGTCGTTTTCGAGGCGCTGCCCGATCAGGACTTCAGCGGCACGGTCGTGCGTGTCGAGCCGGTGCTAGCCACCGTCGACAACACGCCGGCGGTGCAGGCCTGGGCGACGATCGAGGTACCGCCCGGCTCCGGCACGTTGCTCTCAGGCATGAACGCCGAGGTCGAGGTCATTGCCGCCGAAGCGCGAGGCGCGCTGATCGCGCCGGCCCAGGCGCTGCGCGAATTGTCGCCCGGCTCATATGCAGTCTTTGTGGTGCTGCCGAACGGCGAGCTGGAGCTGCGCCCGGTCGAGGTCGGGCTGACGGATGCCGTCTCGGCGCAGATCGTGTCGGGCCTGGAAGCCGGCGAGGTGGTGAGTACGGGGACGGCGGCAACGGAATGAAGCGTGGAGCGCGAAAAGCGGCAGATCGCTACGCTTCACGGATCACGGAGTAGCCATGGACGAAGCATTGATCATAGTCCAAGAATTGACCAAAGTCTACGGATCGGGTGACGTTGCCGTTCACGCGTTGCGCGGCGTCTCGCTCGAAATTGCGCGCGGCGAGTTTGTCGCGATCGTCGGGCCGTCGGGGTCGGGCAAATCGACGCTGATGAACATCATCGGCTGCATGGACCGGCTCACTTCGGGCACGTACATCCTCAACGGACAGGATGTCAGCCGACTGAGCAAGAACGATCTGGCCGCCGTGCGCAATCGCGAGATCGGGTTTGTCTTCCAGTCGTACAACCTGCTGCCTCGATATACCGCTCTGAAGAACGTGATGCTGCCCATGCTGTACGTCGGCGGGAACCACGGCGGCGAGCGCGAGTGGGAGCGGCGCGCCGTCGCCGCCCTGGAAGCGGTGGGGCTGGGCGACCGGTTGCATCACCGGCCCAATCAACTTTCAGGCGGTCAGCAGCAGCGCGTGGCGATCGCCCGGGCGCTCATCAACCAGCCGTCTTTGATCCTGGCCGACGAACCGACCGGCAACCTGGACACGAAGTCCGGCGAAGAAATCACGAACATCCTGCAAGACCTGAATGCCAAGGGCGCGACGATTTTGATGGTGACGCACGAAGCCGACATCGCGCAATACGCGCGGCGCACGATCCGCGTGCGCGATGGCCTGATCGAACCCAACCAGCCCAACGGCGCGCGCCGGGTGGCAGAACCCGGTCGGGAAGGAGGACAGGGACGATGAATCTGTCGCAGACGCTCAAGATTGCCTGGGAAGGCCTGACGCTCAACAAAGTCCGATCGTTCCTGACGACGCTGGGCGTGATTATCGGCGTCGCGGCAGTGATTATCATGCTGGCGATCAGCGCCGGCACCGAAGCGGCCATCGCCGATCGGATCAACGCGCTGGGTGTGAACCTGATCATCGTCAGCCAGGCGCCGCCGGGCGCGACGACGGGCGGTGGGCAGACGGGCGCGCAGTTCGCCCTCGGTGGGGGCTTCATACCGCCCGGCGGCGCGGCCTTCAGCACCTTCCAAGCCCAGGCGCTGGAGTATGACGACGCGGTGGCGCTTGCCCAGGTCTTGGACAACGTCGAAGGCGTGTCGGCCGAACAGCCCACGACGCAAGACGTGCGCGGGCCGACGACGACGGTGGAAGACGTCGGCGTGCTGGGCACGATGACCGACTTTCCCAACGTGCGCGATTACCCGATCGCCTCAGGCCGCTATTTCACCGCCGAGGAGGACGAGCGCAAGCAGAAAGTCGTCGTGCTGGGCGCGAGCGTCGCCCGCGACCTGTTCGGCACGGCCGATCCGATCGGCCAGCGCATCAGCATCGGCTCGACGAAGTTCACCGTGATCGGCGTGATGAGCGAGAAGGGCGTCGTCGGCGAGACGAATTTCGACGAGCGCGCCTACATCCCGCTCCAAGTCGTCTTCCAGAAATTCACGCCGGTGCGCTTCGGCGTCAACCGCATCCGCTCGATCCTGGTCAAGGCCGAAGACCAGCAGTCGATGGCCGATGTCCAGGATGAGATCAGGCGCATCCTGGCCGGCCGGCGCGACGTGCCGGTGGAAGAGTTGAGCATTCGGCTGCAGACGCAGCAAGACATCATCAACACACAGGAAGCAACCACGTCGGCGTTCCGCGACCTGCTGGCCTGGGTGGCGGGCGTGTCGCTGATCGTCGGCGGCATCGGTATCATGAACATCATGCTCGTCACCGTCACCGAGCGCACGCGCGAGATCGGGCTGCGGCAGGCGCTCGGCGCGCGCCCCGGCGACGTGCAGCGCCAGTTCCTGCTAGAGGCGGTCGCGTTGAGCCTCGTCGGCGGGTTGGCGGGCGTGCTGCTCGGCGTCGGCGGCTCTTACATCTTCGGCCAGTTGGGCACGTTGCCGACGGTCGTCGTGCCGCTATCGATCCCGCTGGCGTTCGGCGCGGCGGTCGCCGTCGGCGTGTTCTTCGGTTACTACCCGGCGCTCAAGGCGGCGCAGCTCGATCCGATTGAGGCGTTGAGACATGAGTGATGAGTGGTCGGTGATCAGTAATCGGTAATTGGCGAATAGTGTGGTATCCGTGAGGTCATGGCAGGGAGTGGATGAGATGAAGTGCATTAACCTAATCATCGTGATGATGCTGGTCATGGTTCCGCTGGCGGCATGTGGCGGGGCGGGCGTAGCGGCAACGGTGGAAGCGCCAGGCAACGCCGGAAACAGCGCAAGCACGGCCCTCGATACGTCGTACGAGGGTGCGCTGCCGGTGATGAATCAGCTAGCGTTGGGCAGCATGCTGCTCGACGACACCGGCCAGGCGCTCAGCGCCGAGCAGGCAGCCAAGTTGCTGCCGCTGTGGCAGGCGCTGCGTGGCGTGCTGAGCAGCCAGAATCCGGCGCAGGCGGAGATCGACGCGCTGTTGAAACAGATCGAATCCGGTATGACGGCGGATCAGATTGCGGCAATTCGTGACATGCAGTTGACGCAGTCTTCGATCGTCGAGTGGGCGCAGAGCAATGGGGTGAGCCTGGATGGCGCGTTCGGGCCGGGCAGCGGCCAAGGTGGCGGATTCTCGCCCGAGTTGCGTGCCACCATCCAGGCCGGCGGCGAGATGCCGCCTGAAATCCAGGCGACGATTGAGGCGCGACGCGCGCAGGGCGGAGGTGGGTTCGGCGATTTCTCGCCTGAAGCGCAGGCCACGTTCCAGGCAGGGGGCGGCCTGTCGCCTGAGGCGCGCGCCACGCTGCAGGCGCAGGGTGGGCCGGGTGGATTCCGTGGCGCGAGCCTCGCCATTCTCGACCGGCTCATCGACCTGCTGGAGGCGCGTGCATCGCAGTAGGGTGAGCATCCCTCTCAGTGAGCCGGTCGTGCTCACCCGATTGCGTAGTCACAAACACAGGCGGCCGCGAGCAAGCACCGCCTGTGTAACAAAGCAGGTTCAATTGTGGCTTGACGAGGCAGCGGGCGAGGCCTGCGCGCTAACGTGTGCCGGAAACCGAGGGCCTAAACTTATACCCGTACACGATCGCGCCGCGCTCGCCGTTCGACTGCAGCGCGCGCGTGACCATTTCGACTGGCATGCCGATCCCGATCTCCTGGCGGTTCACGTCGGTGAGCTGCGCTGTCACCAGCGGGCCTTCTTCCAGCTTGATCATCGCGACGGTGTAGGGCGCCTGCTCCTCGTGGCTGGCCGGCGCCTGGTACACGTGGCTGAAGGAGAACACCTCGCCGCGGCCTGAGAACACGAACGGCGCGTGCGCGGGCGAGCCGCACTCCGGGCACACGTCACGCGGCGGGAAGAGCTTGCTCTTACAATCGGGGCACTCTTCGCCGATCAGCGCGTAACGCTGTGTCTTTAGTCTCCAGTGTCGTGGAACGTCCATGGCTTTCCTCCTCTATAAGTTCTTTCTCTTAACCACCAAGACACAAAGACACTAAGGATTTTGTGGATCTTCGTACCTTGGTGTCTTGATGGTTAATAATCACTCGTCTCGCACC
>JBOGUH010000292.1:0-3845 GCA_050695975.1 Anaerolineae bacterium | reverse complement strand
GCACTGGGCAGCGACCTGTTCAAGACCAACCCCAGCCTTAAAACCGTCGTATGCCCTTTTACTGGCGATAAGCTGACGGCGGTGGCGGCGATCTCACCCGACGTGGCGCTCATCCATGTCCAGCGGGCAGACGGCTACGGCAACGCGCATGCCTGGGGCAACCTCGGCGTGACGCGCGAAGCGTGCCTGGCCAGCCGGCATGTCATCATCACCGCTGAAGAGATCGTCTCGCCCGATGTCATCAGCAGCGATCCGAACCGTGTGGTGACGCCTGGCTTTCGCGTCAGCGCGGTCGTTCATACACCGTGGGGCGCGCATCCTGCGCCTGTGCCGGGCTACTACAACCGGGATCATCAAACGTTCATCGACTACCAGGAAGATAGCAAGACGCCGGAGGCGTTTGCGAAGTGGCAGGCGCGCTGGGTGGACGGCGCGCCGCGCACTGACGATTACCTGTCGCTGCTGGGCGAAGAGCGAGTCGACGGACTGAGACTGAAGAACCACGCATTGTCGGAGGTTGTGGATTTTGGGTACTGATCGGTTAGAAGACCCGACAGGTCTCGCAGACCTGTCAGGTCTGAGCTATACGCCCGCCGAGCTGATGGTCGCCGCCGCCGCTCGTGAAATTCATGATGGTGACGTGGTGTTCGTCGGTATGCGCCTGCCGCTGCTGGGTTTTCAGCTGGCAAAGCACACGCACGCGCCGAATGCCGTCGGCGTGTACGAGCTGGGCATCATCCGCGACGCCGCCGCGCCCGAACCGATACTCACGATGGGCGACCTGCCGAATCTGTACCGTGCGCAGTGGCTGGCCGACACTGCTGACGTGATGGGCCTGTTGCAGCAAGGCATGGTCGATGTGAGCTTCATCGGCGGGGCGCAGGTCGATCGCTTCGGCAACCTGAACACGAGTTACATCGGCCGCCTCGACAAAATCGAAACGCGGCTGCCGGGCAGCGGCGGCGCGTGCGATCTGGCCAGCCTGGCCAGGCGACACATCATCATCATGGCGCACCAGAAGCGCCGCTTCGTGCCGAGGGTCGATTACATCACCTCGCCCGGCTACGGCGATGGACCGGGCTGGCGCGAGCGGGTCGGCCTGCCGCGCGGCGGCCCGTCGACGGTGATCACCACGCTCGGCGTGCTGCGCTTTGATCTGGACACGCGCGAGATGGTTCTGGTTTCGACTCATCCGGGCGTCACCATTGAGAATAGCCTGGCGAATACCGGCTGGCCGCTGCGCGTTGCGCCTGGCGTGACACAGACGCCTGCTCCCACCGAGGCGGAGCTGGCGATCTTGCGCCGGTTCGACCCGCACGGATTTTGGACGGGGTCGTGATCCGTGTTTGCCGCCGTGGCTCCCTGCCAGGCACGGACCGGCCTACTATGCTACAATCCAGCCATCACACAATTTGATCGCTTGAGTCTGGACGGGGGCGTAGTGCGTGGAAGAGTGGAGCGAGGAGGAGAGATAGCGTGGGATTCTTTGATCAGTCCGTCGAAACCACGCCACGCGAGGAACTCCAGTTGCTTCAGCTGGAGAAGCTGCGCGTGATGCTTGGTCTACTCTCCGGACACAATCGCTTTTACACGGCTAAGCTGAAAGCCGCCGGCGTCACACCCGGCGACATCCGTTCGCTGGAGGATCTCTCCCGCCTGCCGCTGACGACAAAGAGCGAGCTGATGCAGGCCCAGGCCGACGATCCACCTTTCGGCACGAATGCCACCTTCCCCGAATTGGCCTACACCCGTCTGCATCAGACGTCCGGCACGACTGGCGCGCCGCTACGCGTGATCGACACCCCGGAGAGTTGGGACTGGTGGGGCCGGTGCTGGGGCTACGTTCTGGCTGGCGCAGGGTTGACCGCTGCCGATCGTATCTTCCTGCCCTTTTCGTTCGGCCCGTTCATCGGCTTCTGGGCGGCGGCTGAGGGCGCTAGGCAAATCGGGGCGATGATGATTCCTGGTGGCGGGCGCGACTCGTCGCAGCGCCTGCGGATGATGCGCGAACTGGGCAGCACGGCGATGTGCTGCACGCCAACCTACGCCTTGCGGCTGGCCGAGGTCGCTCGCGAGGAGACCTTCGATCTGCGCGACATCCCGATGCGCGTCACGATCCATGCCGGCGAGCCGGGCGCAAACATACCGGCGACGAAAGCGCGCATTGAAGAAGCCTGGCACGCGAAGTGCTTCGACCATGCCGGCGCGTCCGAAGCCGGCGCGCACAGCTTCGAGTGTGAAGCCCAGCCGGGCGGTATCCACGTCATCGAAAGCGAGTTCATCGTCGAAGTGCTCGAGCCGCGTGCGGAGCGGCCAGTGCCGCCGGGCGAGATGGGCGAATTGGTGATCACCAACTTGGGCCGGATCGGCTTCCCGGTGATCCGCTATCGCAGCGGCGATCTGGTGCGCCTCAACCTTCAGCCGTGCGCCTGCGGTCGCACGTTCGCGCGCTTCGAGGGCGGCGTGCTCGGCCGCGCCGACGATACGGTCATCGTGCGCGGTGTCAACGTCTATCCTGGTGCGATCGAAAACCTGATCCGCCAGTTTGACGCGGTCGACGAGTTCCGCGTGACGGTCTCCACGCAGCAGGAGCTGCGCGAACTCGGCATCGAGATCGAAGTCGCGAGTGGAGCAGACACCGAAGCAATCCGGTTAGGCATCGAGCAGGCGATTCATTATGCGCTGGCGCTCCGTCCCAGCGTGACCATCGCCGAGCGCGGCAGCCTGCCGCGCTACGAATTGAAGGCAAAACGGTTTCACGTCGAGAAGTAATCCTTCTTAACTTTACTGGAGTCTGGCGAATTTCCGGAGTCGAGCCTTTAGGCGGTCATATCTGGCGGTCAACACCGGCCAACCCTAAAGGGGCTTCGCACAGCCTCGACTCCAGCGACAGATGTGGCGGTCGCCAAACTCCAGAACTTTAGTGACTTGGTGTCTTCGTGGTTAGCAAATCAACCGGTTGGACAGCTTGCGCGATGGCCCGCCGTGAGTATGATCCCCGGATAGCAGTCAGTGACAAGGAGGTGATGTCGTCAAGAGTCTGATGTGAGCCATGTTGGGTCTGACCCCCGTGCTTGTCGATCCGGTTCATCCGAAATGATTGCGTCCACTATTGGAGGAGAACATCCATGACTACCCAGACGAAGTCAAAGTTGACACGCCGCCAGTTTCTGAAAGCGGCCGGCCTGGCCGCCGGGGCTTACGCGGCCGCCCCGCTGCTGAGCAGTTGCGCCCCGGCCGCCCCCGCCGGCCCGATGAAGATCGGTCTGCTGCTGCCGTATTCGGCCGTTTACGCCGAGCTGGGCGTGAGCATCGAAAACGGCATGCGCATGTATCTCGACGAGGTCGGCAACGAAGCCGGCGGCCGCAAGATCGAGATCCTCGTCGAAGACGAAGGCGCAACACCCGACGAGGCGACGCCGAAGGCGAAGAAGCTGGTCGAGCAGGACGAGGTGGACATCGTCGTCGGCATCGTCAGTTCCGGCGTGCTCGGCGCGCTGCGCGATTATATCCATTCCAACAAGAAGCTGCTGATCTGCGCCAACGCTGGCGCGAACGGCCTCAGCCGTGGCGCGAAGACGCCGTACATCTGGCGCACCTCGTTCACCAACTGGCAGCCCAACTGGCCGGTCGGCTCCTGGGCCGCCCAGAACGTCGGCAAGCGGGCGTTCATCAGCGTGCCCGACTACGCCGCCGGCCATAACATGCGAGACGCATTCTTGAACAGTTTCCAGGCGGCCGGCGGCGCGGCTCAGAGCGTCCAACTGACACCGTTTCCGAACATCGGCGACCCGGCCCCGTTCATCACCGAGATCGCGAACGCCGACGTGGACTTCCTGTACTGC
>JBOGUH010000291.1:0-3445 GCA_050695975.1 Anaerolineae bacterium | reverse complement strand
TAGAACCGTCCTGAAGCGCAAAACGACTCCACTGCAAAAAGGCGCTCAAGCCGCCGTTCCTTCGACTTCGCTCAGGACAGGCCCCGGCGGCGCTCACGCCAGAATTCCGCGTCGAGGACGGCGCTTTGAGCGTTGCTTCAGGAGAGAGACGTAAAACGTGACGAGTGGCGGGCGGCAAGGGGCGCAGCTCACGATACGCGATTTGCGATAGGCGAGGTGATGTTGAAACCATCGATGATTGCGATTGACGGCCCGGCGGGATCGGGAAAGAGCACGCTGGCTCACCTCCTGGCGAAGCGTCTGGGCTATGTGTATTTCGACACGGGCGTGATGTACCGCGCGGTCTCGCTGGCGGCGCTGGAACGCGGCGTGAGCATCGACGACGAGGTCGGCCTGAGCGAGCTGGCCGAGACGATCCGCATCGACGTGGACGCGCCGTCGGTCGACGATGGCCGATTGTATACGGTTTTGCTCGACGGCGTTGACGTGACGTGGCACATCCGCACGTCTGCCGTGGACGCGATCGTGTCGCCGGTATCGGCGGCGCCCGGCGTGCGGCGCGCGCTGCTGGAGCAGCAGCGGCGCGTCGGGCGGCGCGGACACGTGATCATGGTCGGTCGCGACATCGGCACCGTGGTGTTCCCCGATGCCGATCGCAAACTGTTTGTCGACGCCTCGCTCGAAGCGCGCGCGCGGCGCCGTCACGAGGAGCTGCTGCAGCGCGGCGAGCGCGTCACTGTCGAGCACGTCCTCGACGAGATGCGCCGCCGCGACGAGCGCGATCGCGGCAAGCCCATCTCGCCGCTAGTCCCCGCGCCCGACGCGATCGTCCTGGATACGACGGCGCTCGACATCGAAGCGATGGTCGACAAGGCGGAAGCCATTCTCGCGCGCGGCAGCGAGGTGGCTGTGCCATGACGCGGGAAGCCGGGTTTAAGCCGGGGCTGCGCGGCAAAAGGTTGCGCCGTCAACGCGCGGCCAGGTCCAGTCAATTCGTCCATTACAAGCCGAGCCTGCTGCGCCGGTTTTTTGCTTTATTCCTGCGCGCCGCATTCAAGGTGACGATGCGTCTGGAGATCGTCAACCTGGAAAATTTTCCACGGAGCGGCGGCTGTATCGTGATGATCAACCACATCGCGTTTCTCGATCCGGTCATCATCAGCGGCCGGTTTCCGCGCCCCGTGATCTCGATGGCCAAAGTCGAAGCCTATGAAGATAGATTCCTCGGCCCGCTGATCCGCGTCTTCGACGCCTTCCCGGTCAACCGCGGCGACGTCGATCGCAATGCGCTGCGGACGGCGTTCGACGTGCTCGACGGCGGGCTGCCGCTGTTGATCGCGCCGGAAGGGACGCGCAGCCGGACGGCCAGTTTGGGCGAAGCCCATCTGGGGTTGGCCTACATCGCCTCACAGGCGAATGTGCCGGTCATTCCGGTCGCAATTAGCGGCAGTGATCGGTGGAAACACAATGTCAAGCGCTTTCGCCGCACGCCGATACGCCTGCGCATCGGCCGGCCATTCATTCTCGATGCGGGCCAAGCGCGTGTGAGCGGCGAGACGCTCAAGCAGATGACCGACGAAGCGATGTACCACATGGCGTCGCTGCTGCCGCCCGAACAGCGCGGAATTTACTCGAACCTCGATGCGGCGACGAGGCGGTATCTGCGCTTCGCGAGCGAGGAACATTTACCACATCAAGATGCGACAGCGTAATGACGTAATGAACAAAGCTGTGCTGCCAGATGACTTACGCTCGGAAATCAGCCGGCTAGGTTTCTAACACTTTTCCGACGCACCTTGCAACCGGGTCGTGGTACAATATCGGTGTTTGAATTTACGAAAGGAGGTGTCTCGCGCAAAAATAATTTGGGGAAACAGCGCATGGACTGAGGCCGTCGTTTTGGCTCTCAGTTGACGAGGAGACGGTTCCTGCCTCAGGGCAGCGCTAACTCCACTTATCGCAGTGCCCGGAACGCATCAGCGAGTACGATACGCGGTATGCTATAAGCCACATGCGATTTGCCGGAGGAACATCGAGGTATCAGCGGATGCCGTCAGGGTGAGTCACCACCCTCGTTTCCCCCTCCTGTAACGTGAAAGCGCGGCGAGAAAGACGCGAGGCAACTCGCGGACAAGGCGACGCGCAGTGGCGAAATTCCAAACGTAGGGGCGTGCAGCTGCTCGCCCGCTACGACACTCCAAGGAGGGATTCCCCATGTGCGGTATTGTTGGATACGTCGGCCCGCGCGACGCGACGCCGATCATCTTGAATGGTCTTAAGCGGCTGGAGTATCGCGGCTACGACTCGGCCGGCATCGCCGTGATCGAGAACGGTCGCATCGCCGTGCGCCGCGACGCCGGCAAACTCGATAACCTGGCGGCGCTGCTCCAGACCGATCCGATGCACGGCTCGACTGGCATCGGCCACACGCGCTGGGCCACTCACGGCGCAGCCAACCAGACCAATGCTCACCCCCACCTCGACTGCACTGGCCGGCTGGTCGTCGTGCACAACGGCATCGTCGAGAACTTCCGGTCGCTGCGGCAGATGCTTCAGGCGCAGGGCCACACCTTCAAGAGCGAGACCGATACTGAAGTGATCGTCCACCTGGTCGAGCAGTACCTGCGCGAGGGTGAGACCTTCGAGGAAGCGGCCCGGCTCGCGTTGAATTGCCTTCAGGGCGCGCAGGCAGTGGTGCTGCTCAACCACGATCAGCCCGACCGGCTGATCGTGTCGCGCATCGGCAACGCCGGCGGCGTGACGATCGGCGTCGGGCAGGGCGAGATGTTCCTGGCGTCCGACATGCCCGCCATTCTCGATTACACGCGCGACATGATCTTCGTCGAATCGCGACAGATGGCGGTGGTGCGGCGCGACGGTGCGCAGTTCACCACGCTGGCCGGCGATTTGGCCGAAGCGCCGGTGCATCACGTGCCTTACGATCCCATCACCGCGGCGAAGGGCGAGCACACGCACTTCATGCAGAAGGAAATTTTCGAGCAGGCCCGCTCGATCACCGACACGATCCGCGGGCGCGTCGATTTCGAGCGCGGCGTGGTTGACCTGCCCGAGATGAGCCTCACGCCCGAATCGGCCCGCGCCATCGACCGGATCTTCTCGGTCGCCTGCGGCACGTCATGGCACGCGGCGCTGGTCGGCAAGCACATGATCGAGTCGCTCGCGCGCGTGCCGGTCGAGGTCGATTACGGATCGGAGCTGCGCTATCGCGACCCGCTCATCGACGATCGCACGGCGGCACTGGCGATCACCCAGTCGGGCGAGACAGTCGATACGCTCGCGGCGATGGAAGCCGCTCGGGACCGGCAAGCCCGGCTGTGGTGGATCGGCAACGTGGTTGGGTCGCAGGCCCATCGTATGAGCCATGGCCACATCCTGATCCAGGCCGGTCTTGAGATCGGCGTCGCGTCGACCAAGACCTTCACCG
>JBOGUH010000290.1:0-2955 GCA_050695975.1 Anaerolineae bacterium | reverse complement strand
TCTCCAGTGTCGTGGAACGTCCATTTCAGTACCTCCTGAATGAGTTCACAGTTCAGTTCCCTCAGTTCCTTCAGTTTCCTTGACAAGAAGGAACTGAGGGAACTCAAGGAACTAATCTCGCACAAGAATGTGTGTGATCGCCGTCGCACCGTTCGCGCCGAGCGACTGGGCCAGCCCGACTCGCGCGTTTGCAATTTGATTCGGTCCAGCCTGGCCACGCAGCTGCTGCGTCGCTTCGACCACCTGATACACGCCAGTCGCGCCGCCGGGATCGCCGCGACCCTTCAAACCACCCAACGTGCTGATGGGCGTTTTGCCATCGCGGGCGATGCCGCCGCCCTTGGCAAAGTTGACCCCCTGGCCGCGCTCGGCGAATCCGCACGCCTCGAGCGACAGCGCGGCCAGCACGGTCGCCGCGTCATGCAGTTCGGCGAAGTGCACGTCCTTCGCTGTCACGCCCGCCTGCCGATAGGCCTTGTGGGCCGATGCTTCGGCAGCCGTCAGCCACAACGGATCGTGCCGGTCGGCGATCGCCAGCGCGTCGGTCGCTACGGCCGACGCAGCGATTCGAATCGACCCATCGCCGCGCTGCCTGGCCCAGTCAGTTGGGGCGATCACGATCGCCGCCGCGCCGTCGGCCGGGGCCGCCGCATCGAACAGGTTGATCGGATCGGCGACCATCGGCGCTTTGATGAATGACTCCACCGACAGCTTGTTGTGAAACATTGCGTACGGATTGGTGCCAGCGTTCAAATGCGCGTTAATGCTGAACGCGGCGAAATCGGCCAGCGCCGCGTCGTATTCGTGCATGTAGCGGCGCATCATCATCGCCGCAATCGCTAAGGGCGTCACGCCGTGCGCCGCTTCGTAGTCGCTATCGGTCGCCGTCGCCTGCGCGCTGATCGATGCCGAACCGACGACATCGCTCAATTTTTCCACGCCGACTACCAGCGCGAAGTCCATCATCTCGCCGGCGACGGCCAACACGGCTTGCCGGACGGCCGCGCCGCCCGAAGCCGACGCCGCTTCGATAGTGACCGCCTCGACGCCGCGCAGTCCGACGAAATCGGCGATTAGCGCGCCGAGGTTGCCCTGTCCGCTCAATTCACCGGCGAGCATGTTGCCGACGAACAGCCCATCGCTGTGATCGACTTTCGCCTCGAGCGCAGCCGCTTTGATCGCCTCTAGCGCGAGGTGACGCAGCGATGTATCCCAATGCTCGCCGACGTTCGTTTGTCCAATCCCGATGATACTGACGTCTCGCATAATCCTTCGCTCACACGCTCACCAATTACTAATTACTGATCACTGATCACTGATCGGTAATTGGTAATCCGTAATTGATGATCAGTTCATCAAGAGCTTCTTGCGATACCGCGTATACGTCGCGTAATCGATCGGCACACGGCGGGCGACGTATTCGCGCGTCGCCGTCGCGCGCTTTTGCCGTTCGGCAATCTGGCCGGTGACGGTGATGCTGAACGCATCGCTGCCGGCGCCCGATCCAAAGGACACCATCAGGATGCGATCGCCCGGCTTGGCCTGATCCAGAATCGCCGTCAGGCCGATCAGGCACGAGCCGGCGTAAGTGTTGCCGATCTCGTTGACCAGCAGGCCGGTCGCCATCTGCTCGGGCTTGAAGCCCAGCATCTGGCCGGCGCGCTGCGGGAATTTCACATTGGGCTGGTGGAACACGGCGTAGGTGTAATCTTCCGGGCGCGTGCCGAGTTCCTGCATCAGTTGCTCGCCTGCCGAGGTCGTGTGCTTGAAGTAGGCCGGCTCGCCGGTGAAGCGGCTGGCGTGCTCCGGGTAATGTGCGTACGGCCTGCGCCAGAAGTCGGGTGTGTCGGTCACGAACGAGAGCGACGCCTCGATCACGGCCAGGCTGTCTTCCGCCGCGCCGACGATGTACGCCGCGCCGCCCGCGCCGGCGGTGTATTCGAGCGCGTCGCCGGGCCGGCCCTGCGCCGTATCCATGCCGATGCTCAGGGCGTACGGCGACATGCCCGAACTAACGAAACCGATCGCCGCCTGCAGCGCTTCGGTTCCGGCTTTGCAGGCGAACTGCCAGTCGGCGGCCTGCGTGTTCGGCACCGCGCCGATCGCTTCGGCGACGATGGTCGAGGTTGGCTTGACCGCGTAGGGGTGCGACTCGCTGCCGACCCACACGGCGCCGATCTGCTCGGCCTGGATGCCCGCGCGCTGCAGGGCGTTGCGCGCCGCTTCAATGCTCATCGTCGCCACATCTTCGTCAAGACCCGGTACGGCCTTCTCCGTGATGGGCGTGCCTTCCATGCCTTCCGTCCACACGCGCGAGACTTCGCTCGCCGGTAGACGATAACGCGGCACATACGCGCCATATCCGACAATGCCAACCGGTCGCTTGGGTTTCATCAGACCCATTTCGCAATTTCCTTGCTAGCTGTTCAGCCATCGCGTCTCGCGGGCGACGCTCCAGAGATGCCAGGTGGTCAGCGCGCCCTGGATGATCATCACGAGGTTGATCACGAGGCCCCACGCCTCGAAATCACCGGTCACTTCGGCAAGGTGAACGGTCCAGACCGAACCTGCAGCTCCCAGAACCATGATGCCCATCGCGCCAAGCAGCAAGGGCCACGCCACCGTAAGCCGCGCAGGCTGTAGGCGCACGTAGAACCAGGTCATGGTTCCAGTAGCGACCAGTGCCGCGCAGGCCGCGAGCTTGACTGCAATCCATAGGCGAGAGCCTTCGGGTACAAGTATGGAATGGGCGCCCACCAGGATTCCACTCAACGTTGTGAACGCTGCCAGGACAACCATAAGACTTCTCGTCATCGCGACCTCCGTAATGATAAAAGCGCTTCGTTTTCGGCGATGTCCTTGACGAGCGCCTGTGCGCGGGCCAATCGAATGTTTTTCTCAGCGACTAACTGCGCTGCAATCTGATCGACCATCTCGCCCGAAGCGCCGGCGGCC
>JBOGUH010000289.1:0-3933 GCA_050695975.1 Anaerolineae bacterium | reverse complement strand
TCCATGTCGTGCTCGACGATCAGCACGGTTAGTGTGCGTGAGAGTGACTCGATCAGCTGCACCAGGTCGGCCGTCTCGGCGGGCGACATGCCGGCCGTCGGCTCGTCGAGCAGTAGCACCGCCGGCTCGGTCGCCAGCGCCAGCGCGACCTCCAGCGCGCGCTGCTGACCGTAGGCCAGCGCCCTCGTCAGCTGATCGCGCTGGTCGGCAAGGCCCACCCGTTGGAGGATTTCCTGCGCCTCCCGGTTGACCGGCTCGAACGTGCCGGCCGCTTTGAACAGACGCCCGGCGATGCAGCGATGATGCTGCACGGCCAATCGCACGTTCTCGAACGCGGTCAGCCCCAGAAACAAATTATTGCGTTGAAACGTGTGTCCCAACCCGAGATTGGCCCGCACGTAGACCGGCAGATTAGTGATGTCGCGCTCGTTCAAATAGACCCTGCCTGACGAGGGCGGCAGCTCGCCCGTGATCAGGTTGAACAAGGTGCTCTTGCCCGCGCCGTTCGGGCCGATGATCGCGCGGCGCTCACCTGGCGCTACCTCGAGCGTCACGCCGGTGAGTGCTGCAATACCGCCGAAGTTCTTGCGCAGGTTGTCAGCCTTCAAGCGGCTCATCTCGCTCCTGTCAGAGGCGTCTCCGCGGGCTGTCCGGCCACTCGCTGCCAGATGTTCGACAGCAGGCCGACGATGCCCTGCCGCGCGAACAGCACAAACAGGATGAACACGACGCCCATTTGCGTTTCCCAGCCCAAGGTGCCCGCTTTCGTGCTGGCGAAGGTGCGCAGCAAGCGCACCGTCGCCGCGCCGAGGATCGGCCCGCTCAGCGTGCCGGCGCCGCCGACGATGAGCATGATCAGCACCTGGCCGGATGTCGTCCAGTACAGATTCTCCGGCGAAGCGATCAGCGTCGAATGAGCGAACAGCATCCCGGCCAAGCCGGCGAATGCGCCGGCGATGACGAAGGCGGCGATCTTGAAGCGGAAGGTGTCGTAGCCCAGCGCGCGCATGCGCGCTTCGTTCTCACGAATCCCGCGCAGCGTCCAGCCGAACGGGCTGTTCACCATGCGGCGCAGCAGCCACCACGTGAGCGCGAAACCGACGAGCGCCAGGTAATAGAAACTCTCCCGGCTGTCGAACGTGTAGGTGAGCGGGCCGATCCCGATGCTCGGGCGGGGTACGCCGGCCAGCCCATCCGATCCGCCGGTGACGGCCGTCCAGTTAATCGCGATGCTGAACAGCATCTGCGCGAAGGCGAGTGTGACCATCAGGAAGTAGATGCCCGTCGTGCGCAGCGTGAAGAAGCCGATCACCGACGCCATCACGGCTGTGCCGAGCATGACGAACGGCAGCGTGACCAACAGGTTATTCACCCCGAAACGCGTGGTGACGTAAGCTAGAAAGTACGCGCCCAGGCCGAAGAAGGCCGCGTGCCCAAACGACGTCAGCCCGGCATAGCCGAGAATCAGGTCCAGGCTCATCGCAAAAATGGCGTAGATCAAAATATCGACGGCAAGGGTCACGAAAAAGGTGCGCACGATGTACGGGTAGACGATCGCCACAACAGCGGCGGCGATCGGCAGCCAGATTCGGTGGCGGGAGAGCCAGGTCTGAACGGTGGACCACCGGGCAGCCAGCATCGTCATCGCCTACGTTCCCCTCTGCCCGAACAGGCCCGATGGGCGGATCAGCAAGACAACCGCCATGACTGCGAACAGCAGGAAGCGCGAGAACTCCGGCAGCAGCGCCTTGCCGAGCGTGTCCGCCAGGCCGATGAACAGGCTGCCGAAAAACGCGCCCTTCAGCGTGCCCAGCCCGCCGACCACGACGACGACCAGCGCCAGGATCAGGATTTCGGAATCGAGGCCGGGGTACAGCGTGAAGACCGGCGCGCCGACGACGCCGGCCAGCCCTGCCAGCGCCGCGCCGAATGCAAACACGCCAGCGAAGACACGATGGATGTCGATGCCCAGGCCGCTGACCATTTGCGCGTCCGAGACGCCCGCGCGCACGATCGCCCCCAGCCGCGTGCGCTCGATGAGCAGCCACAACGCGAGCGCCAAGGCCAGGCCGAAGCCGATCAGCGACAGGCGATAGATGGGAAACTGGACGTTGAACACCGTGACGTGGCCCGACAGCAGCGCCGGCCCCGGCACCACTTCGACAAACGCGCCCCAGGTCACGCGACTCACATCGATGATGATCAACGCGACGCCGAAGGTGAACAGCACCTGCTCCAGATGGCGATGCCGGCCGTACAACCGCCGTAAAAAGAAATATTCGATGAGCAGTCCCAAAATGCCGACCAGCAGCGGCGCCACCAGCAGGGCCAGCCAGAAATCGCCCAGCTGCCGCACCGTCGTCAGGCCAATGTAGCCGCCCAGCAGATAGAACGCGCCGTGCGTCAGGTTGATGACGTCCATCAACCCGAAGATCAGCGACAGCCCGGCGGCCATCACGAACAGCAGCATGCCGGTGACCAGCCCGTTGAGCATTTGGGTGATGAAGTTTTCCATGCTGGACAGCAGCCTCACACCCTCCCCCGCTACTCGCCCCCTCCCTCCCCGGCGCTTGCGCCAGGAAAGGGAGGGGTTGGGGAGAGTGAGGTTAACCTTTCGAATCGTCTCCCGGATCAACGATCTCTCCCAGATCGGCCAGCACGACGTTGTGCGGCGCGCCATCCACCGTCTGCACCTCACGCAGGTAAATATGGTGTTTCGGGTTCTGCGTGTTGGTGTCGAGTGCGAACGGGCCGCGCGGGCTGGCGAAGCTGATGCCGTCCAGCGCCTCGATCATCTTATCGACGGTCGTGTCGCCCTGCGTGCGTTTCAGCATCTCGACGATCGCGCGGCCGGTGTCGTAGCCCTGCACTGCGAACACGTCGGGCGTTCGGTTGTTGTATTTGGCCGTGTACGCGTCGACGAACTTCGTGTTCTCCGGGTTGTCCAGGTACAGCGCCCAGTGCAGCCCGCTGCGCACGCCCCGCGCGAAGTCGCCGTGCGCCGGCAGCACGTCCTCTTCGACCATGAAGCCAGCGCACAGCAGCGGCAGCTTGCCGGCCAGGCCGAACTCGCCGTACGCCTTGAGGAAGGTCACCGCCTGGCCGCCGCTGTAGAAGCAATACAGGAAGTCCACGTCGGCGTTCGCGATCTCGGTGATGAACGGGGCCGGGTCGCCGATGTTCGGAAACGGCGTCAGTTGGAGGCCGAGCGCCTCGCCGCCGGCCGCCTGGAAACTGTTCAAGAATGCGTCCCGCATGTTATGGCCGGCGGCGTAGTCGGGCACGCTGATAAACACCCGCTTGCCGACGTTCTCGGCGTCCCAGGGGCCGACCGGCCAGTTGGGCTGCCATTTCGTGAACGAGGTGCGCCAGATGTACGGCGTCTTCCCGGCGCGGCTGATGCCGTTCGCGCCGGCGTTGGCGCAGATCAGCAGCTTCTTGTTGGAGTCGAAGTAATCGCGCAGCGCGCCGAGCACGCCGGAGCTGACGATGCCGACCACCATGTCGACTTCGTCCTGCTCGACCAGTTTCTTCGCCTTCGGCGTCGCCTCGTCGGGCGTCGCGCCTTCGTCTTCGACGAGGATCTCGATCTGGCGGCCGCCGGCTTGGTCGCCGACCTCGCCCAAATACATGCGCAGGCCGTTTTCGATGCTCACGCCCAGCTCGGCGTACACGGCCGAGTAGGGCAGCAGCAGGCCAATCTTCAGCGGGCCGCTGGGGGCGGCCGCGCCGCATGCGCTCAACAAAGGCGCCGTGGCGTAAGCGCCGGCGGCCAGGCCGGCTGCTTTCAGAAATTGGCGGCGAGTCAGTCGCCGCGATCGGGTGGGGGTGGTCATTGTTTCTCCTCCTGTGGGGTTGAGACGGGACCGTTTAGAGCGTGTTAGAGCCTATCTGGCATGGGGAGTGCAGACTCTGCGGAGCGCCCTTTAGGGT
>JBOGUH010000288.1:0-1999 GCA_050695975.1 Anaerolineae bacterium | reverse complement strand
GAGCGAGCCAGGCCGAAGTCCATCAGCTTGGCGGTGCCATCCGGCGTAATGAGCACGTTCTCCGGCTTGAGGTCGCGGTGGACGATGCCGTGCGCGTGGGCATGTTCGAGCGCGGCGCACATTTGCCGCGCGAGCGAGAGGATCTCGTCGAGCGCTGCCGGCCGGCGGTTGTAGAGCGATTCGCCCTCGACGAGTTCCATCACGATGAAGGGCACACTATCCGCTTCGCCTGCGTCGTGCACGCCGACAATGTTGGGGTGGTTGAGTTGGGCGGCGGACTGCGCCTCGCGCAGCAGGCGGGCGCGGCCCTCCGTGCCCAGCGCGGCGGCCGACAACACTTTGACTGCGACGTCGCGATCGAGCAGGGTATCACGAGCGCGGTAAACAACACCCATGCCGCCGCGGCCCAACTCGGCGTCGAGGCGATAGCGGTTTTGCAGGGTAGTGCCAATCATGAGAGTTTCTCCCACTTTCAGAGCGGCGCGTTCTTGCACGCGTTCAGGGTCGTTCAGGAGAGTCTTCTTCGCATCGTTCAGACGCGTTTGGCAATCACCAGCGTGCTGTCATCGAACGGCGCGGTCGCGCCGGCGAATTGGCCCGTCGCTCGTTGCAAGGCTGTGATGATGTCCTGTGCTGAGGCGCGACGGCTATCGAGGATGACTCGCCGCAAACGCTCCTCACCGAACTCTTGCCCCTGCGCGTCGAGCGCTTCCGTCACACCGTCGGTGTACAGCACGACGAAATCGCCGGCATTCAGCCGAACCGTGCGCTGCTCGAACTCGGCGGTCTCAAAAAGGCCCAACGCCATCCCGGTCCTTGTGAGTTTCATCAGTTCATCCCGATCGGCGCGATACAGCAGCGGCGGATTGTGCCCGGCATTGACGTACATCAGCTCGCCGGTCGCCGGATTGAGCTGCGCGTAGAACAACGTAACAAACATACCGTTCATCGCATCCGCGCAGATCAGCCGGTTGGCCCGGACGATGCCGTCTGCCGGCGAGCTCGCGCCGGCCATGCTCGCCCGAACGATGCTGCGCGTGAGAGCCATGAACAGCGCGGCCGGCATACCCTTGTCGGAGACATCGGCGATGACCAGGCCGAGCTGCTGTTCACCCAAAGCGGGCCGGGCTCCCACGCCTGGCGCGTCGGCGGCAGGGGCGCCGCCTCTGCTCAACGCAATGAAATCGTAGAAGTCGCCGGCGACCTCGCGCGCCGGCTGCCAGTAGGCAGCGAACTCCCATCCCGGCAGGTGCGGGGTCTCGCGCGGCAGCAAGCTGACCTGCATCTCGCGCGCCACCTGCAGTTCGCGTTCCAGCCTGCCTTTTTCGACGGCGACCTGGTACAAGCGCGCGTTTTCGATCGCAGCCGCTGCGCTGGAGGAGATGGCGGTGAGCAGTTCGAGGTCGTCCGGCTTGAAGATGCCCGCTTGCAGTCGGTTATCCACGTAGATCACGCCGAGGATCGCGCCTTTGTGCTGCAGCGGCACGCACAGAATCGATCGCAGACGGAGCGCCACGACGCTTTCGCGCCCACCGAGCCGGGCGTCGCTTTGGGCGTTGCTCGTCAACAGCGATCGGCCTTCTTGCGCCACCCGTTCGATGACGCCGCGCGACACCTGGAACTCCGGCTCGTCAATCGTCCTTTGGTCCAGCCCGCGCGCCGCGCGAAATCGCAAACGCCCGTCCGCGTCGCGCAGCATCAAGAAGCCGCGCTCGGCGCGCGTCGCCGCGATGACCTCGTCCATCACGGAGTTCAGAACTTGGTCGAGGTCAAGCGATGAATTGAAGGTCTGTGAGACGCGATACAGCAGAGCCAGGCGATCGGTAGACGGTTGGGTCACGCTTATCTCTCACACGAAGGGGAATGATTCATTGGCCGCGTAAATTATACTCTACAACTGATTCTGAGGCGTATCCATTGCGGCGCGCTCCCGTAGGCCTTGCGCAGTTGACACGCCTACCCTGCCCGCTATAATTGGCTGCAGTGACGCCCGGGAACC
>JBOGUH010000287.1:0-3706 GCA_050695975.1 Anaerolineae bacterium | reverse complement strand
CTGCAAAGCGGGTCCAGAACTCCAGTTGGCCTTTGAGTGGCTCCGTGTGGCTGTGCCTAGCCAGAGCGGTAGCGAGAAGCGCGACAGCACCACTTTCCGACGAGATGAGGTAGTGGAGAAGGTTCAGCTCTGCCATGTGAATGCTCCATTTGGCCTCAGGATGCGCTGGTCTCGTCTCGCGTGTGCCGATTATCGTCCGCGAGCATCCGCCCAACACGTTCTCAGGCAGCGACGAACTGGGCCGCCAGCTGGGCGACGACACGATCATAGTTTTGCCCGAACGCGATCGGCCCGCTGCTCAGGATGTCGGCGATGCGCTCGGCGGCGCGCCCGTCGCCAAACAGCGGTGGGTGCTCGTCCGGCAGGCTGAGCTCACGCACGCTCGCCAGGATATGCTCCGGATTCGTCCCGGCCAGCCGGTTCCAGCCGACTTCGACGGTTTCCATCAGTTCGGTCTCCTCGCGCAGCGTGATGCACGGGATCGACAGAAAATACGCTTCGCGTTGCACGCCGCCGGAATCGGTCAGGATGGCGCGCGCGTGGCTTTCCAGCAGCAGCATGTCCAGGTAGCCGACCGGTTCGATGGGGCGCACACGCGGCGCAAACGACAGGCCGAGCCGATCGATCGCGGCCCGGGTGCGCGGATGGATCGGGAACACGATCGGTTCGCGAATCGCGTTGAACGCGGTGAGGATGCCGCGCAGATTGTCGGGATCGTCGGTGTTGCCGGCGCGATGCACCGTGGCCAGCAGGTAACCGTCGGTGCTCAGATCCATTTTGGACAGAATCGTAGATCGATGCCGCGCGATGGGCAGGTTTTGCTGGAGCGCGTCGAGCATCACGTCGCCGGTATAGTACACACCCTCGGTGATGCCCTCGTCGGCCAGCTGGCGGATGGCGCTGCGCGTGATACAGAAGAGCACATCCGCCAGCCGATCAGCGACCAGGCGGTTGATCTCTTCCGGCATGCGCTTGTTGAACGAGCGCTCGCCGGCTTCGATGTGCGCCAGCGGGATGTGCAACTTCGCAGCGGCCAGCGCCCCGGCCAGCGTCGAGTTGGTATCGCCGCGCACGATGACCAGGTCGGGCCGCTGCTCGATCAGCGTGCGCTCCAGGCGCGCGACTATTTCGGCGGTCTGCTGCCCGTGCCCGCCCGATCCCACTTCGAGGTTGACATCGGGTTCGGCCAGACTCAGGTGCTCGAAGAACACCTGCGACATGCGGTCGTCGTAGTGCTGACCGGTATGAACCAGGATCTCGGTGTGCTTGCGGCGCAGCGCGCGGCTGACCGGCGCAGCCTGAATGAATTCGGGGCGCGCGCCGACGACGGAGATGATCTTCATAGCGTGCCTTCTCCTTCGAGCGGTTTAGGTGATGGCGCCAATTTCAAGCGCCGGAGCAGGACGCTCCACTGGAAGCGCAGGTGCGCGCGAATGATGCGCAGGATCTTCGCCTTGGATGCGCCCGCCTGGCGCGCGTGCAGCGTCGACGGGTATTCGGCGGCCGTGTAGCCCATGAACAGGGCGTTGGCCAGCAGCTCGGCCCCGGCCAGGAACCCATCCGAACGGAACGGCACGCGGCGCACCACTTCGCGCCGGTATGCGCGAAACAGGCAGGTGTAGGCTGTAATGCGCCGGTCGAGCAGGACCCGGTAAATCAGCGACGCGCCCCGGCTGAGGAAGACGCGATACGCCGCCACGTTTTCGACGCGGCCCTTCTTGTGGTACGGTGAGGCTGTCACCATATCGACGCCGGGCTTCAGGCAGTCTAGCAGCGCGGGGATTTCTTCGAAGCGGTACGTGCCATCGCTATCGGCCGTCAGGATGATCTCGCCGCGCGCGTTGGCGAAGCCGGTGCGCATCGCCGCGCCCAGGCCGCGGTTGAGCGGATGGCGCACGATGCGCATATCGGTCTGGTCGCCGATGATTTCTTGCAGGCGCTCAAGCGTGGCGTCCGTGCTGCCGTCGTCGACGAACACGACCTCGACTGCCCGCTCACGGCGCAGCGCATTCACCACCGGGAACAACCGGGTGACCAGGCGTGGAACGCTGTCCTCTTCGTTGCAGCACGGGATGATGATCGATAAGTCCATCGTTACCCTTCGCGCACGGCGCGGAGGCCGTCAAATGTGTTGCCGCCCGGCGCATCGTGCAGGGGCGACGCCGATCGAATCGAGTGGGCGATCTGGGCCGCGACCTGCATCGCGCGCAGCCCGTCTTCGGGCGACACGTCCGGCTGTCGCTTCTCCCGGATGCATCCGATGAAGTGTTGGAGTTGGAGCATGAGCGGTTCGGCCGCCGGTATGTAAATCTGTTCGATCACGCTCTCCTGGCGATACTTGTGGAGAGTGTGGTTGAGGTACTCGCCGAACACGCGCCGGTGGATGGTCAGGCTCTTGTTGAGCAGGTCGCCTTCGACATACACATTGCGGGCCGTGATGTCGACGGCGCGCACCTTCTGCTGGGTGACGCGCGAGGCGATCAGCGTGGCGATCGGGCCATCGCGAAAGCCGAAGTTGGCGACGGCATGGTCGATCGCGCCGTTGCGCGTCGAGCGGCCGTAAGCGCTCAGCCCTTCGACGGGCTGGCCGACCAGGTCGAGCAGCAGGTCGATGTCGTGAAGCATCAGATCGTTGATCACGTCGACGTCCGTGTTGCTGGCGTCGAACGAGTTGAGCCGGCGGATCGTGATCGCCACCACCGGCAGGTCGTCGGCGACGTTTTTCAATTCGATGTAACCCGGATTGAAGCGCTCGATGTGCCCGGCCTGCACCGCCAGCCCGCTGACGCGGGCGACCTCGACTAACACCCGGCCTTGCTCGAGCGTCAGCGCCATCGGCTTCTCGATCAGCGTGTGCGCGCCGGCGGCGATCGATTCCATCGCCAGGTCGAAGTGGTAGGCTGTGGGCGTGGCGATCGTGACTCCGTCGACTTCGCGCAGCAGAGCGGTCAGGGAGTCGAAGCGCAGCACGTCGTATTTGTCGGCGATCTCGCGGCCGCGCACAGGGTTGGCGTCGTACACGCCGACCAGCTCCACGCCGCGCAAGTTGGCGTACACGCGGCAGTGCCGCTCGCCCATCAGGCCGACCCCGATGACACCGATGCGCGTTGCTTTCATGTGTTGCTCCTGCTCCTATCGGCGACTGGAGTCGCCTCCCACGCTGCCGGCATGGCGGGCCACCAGCGGCAGGTGGGTGACGTACCTGACGGTGACGGTGGTGGAGACGACGTTGAAGCCGCCGTCGTCGTCGGTGGCGGTGAAGACGGCGGTGTACACACCGTTGTCGGCATAGGCGTGCGTCGGTGTGCGCAAGGTGGAAGCGCCGCCGTCGCCGAAGCTCCACAGGAAAGTGTGGGTGTCAGACGGCACGTCGGTGTAGTTGCCGGTGAAGGCGATGGGACTGCCTTTGGCGCCGGTGTACGGGCCGGTGGTCGACACACGGGGCGCGACGTTGTGGATGGTCACCGTCGTGGTTTGCGTGCCGGTCACGCCACTCTCATCACTGACGCGCAGGGCAATGCGGCGCGTATCTGGCCCGTCAGGGAAAATGACGGTTGCGGTCATGCCGGCAGCATCCGTGAACATGCCATCGTTGTTGAGATCCCACGCGTAGTTGAGCCGATCACCATTCGGGTCCATCGACAGGGCGCCACTCACGACGAGCGAAGCGCCCTCCGAAGTCGCGTAAGGCCCGCCGGCGTTGGCG
>JBOGUH010000286.1:0-3813 GCA_050695975.1 Anaerolineae bacterium | reverse complement strand
CACAATTCCGAGTGGTAACACTGCGGGCCTCCTGTGCGCGTCCACGCAGACCACGAAGGGACACTCAGAATAATTCGAATGTTGGGACGGCAGCGGGAGCACTGCACCGCATGTGTTGCACTGCCGTGCCAGGCCGCCGCAGTCCAACTGCGGCGGGAACTGCGGAAAATAGGCTGAGAATAATTCTTCGTGTTCTGCGTGTCCTGTGTGGATGACTACTGAATGACGAACAACAAGATCAGCGAGACGACCAGGCAGAAGATGCCGATGGACTCGGCGAAGGCCACACCCAGGATCATGTTGGTCTGAAGGGTCGGGGTGACGTCCGGATTGCGGCCCATGGCCTGCACCGCCCCACCTACGGACAGGCCGATGCCGATCCCGGCGCCGATGGTTCCGATCATGGCCAGACCTGCGCCGAGAAGCCTGGCAAAAGTCGTTGCGGTTTCGATGTCCACTTTTGTTTCCTCCTGAGTGAGTTAGAGTTGAGAGTTAGAGTTTGAGAGGCGGGTTTAGTGACCAGCCTCGGCATGCTCGCCGTGCACCTGGGCGGCCGTGTTCATGAACACGAAGGTCAGCATCATGAACACGTAGGCTTGAATCAGCCCCACGAAGGTCTCCAGCAGCAGGGTGGCCACCGGGCCGACGTACGGCACCAGGCTCATAATCACGAAGATCAGCACCGTTCCGGCGAAGATGTTGCCGAACAACCGGAAGGAGAACGAAACGATTCGGATGAGCTCGCTCAAGCCTTCCAACAGGCTGGCGAACAAATCGATCGCGCCGAAAACCTTGGCAGAACCTGGCCGCCTGAGGCCGCTGATGTTGAAGAACTTGCTCGCATAGCGCTTGATGCCGGTGAGGACGGCGCCCAGACCCGTCTTGCCGTGCGGTATGTGGTTCATCACGCCGTAAACCGTCGTCGCGGCTACCGCCACCAGCGCCAGGGCGAGCGTGGTATTCAGATCGGTCGTGGCGGTGCGAACCGTCGGCACCACCGCCCAACCTCGATCGGCCTCGCCCTCGCCTTCTGCTTCGCCCTCGCTTGCCTGGATTGGCTCGCGTGCGCAGCCCGCCTCGACGCGCGCCTGCCGGGCCTGCTCGGTCAGCGCGTCATACTCCGGCTGTGTGATCACCGGGCAGCGCGGATTGAGGAACACGATCGGCGAACCTTCCGGCGTCGACCGGTCCAGCTCGTAGCCCTGCACATTGCCTTCGGCGTGATGGACGTAGCCGATCGTGTCCACGCCGGGCAGGAGTTCCATGTAGTTGGCGAAGAAGACGAAAAGGAAAATCGTCGCGCCGATCGGGAAAATCTTGGGGGCGTTGCTGCCGGCGACCTGCACCGCCTGGTTATACAGAATCTCGATCAGCGATTCGAGGAAATTCTGGAGGCCCGACGGCACGAGCTTGGGCCGGCGCGCCGCGGTCCAGAACAGACCGATCACCACCACGTCGACGATCAGGGTCGCGATGATCGAATTGGTGATCGGGAAACCGCCCTCGCAGTGATGCGCCAAATCGCCGCCGAGGCAGGCTACCGGCTCGGCTTCGACGCTGATCGTTGGCAGCACGACCGGCGCCAGGCGCGGCAGGATGCCGCACAAGAATACGAAAACGGCCAGGATGATAAGCCTTCGAATCAGCCTTTTCAGGGATTCCATGCTGAAGACCTGTCCTCTCTGTCTGGGGGTTCACGCACCTGTGCTGAGCGGGCCGCGCGAAGCGCAAATCGGAACATCGCGTAAACGCTCAATGGCACACTCAGCAGCAGCAGCCCCAGCGTGAGCCATGGCCTGGTGTGCAGCTGTCCATCCAGCCACAACCCGAGCAGCAGCGCGCCGATGACCAAGGCAACTCCCAGGCAGCCGGCCTGCAGGCCGATCGCGCTGCCCTGCGCCAATCCCTTGCCGACCGCGGCAAACGGGTCTGGTTTTGGGTTGTTTTCGCTCATGGCACAACAGTGCGCGCCCTCAATTGAGGGGGCGCGCTCAACAGCAATGTTAACACGATCAGGCCGAATCGTCAACGAAAATGAACGATCGCGCCTCGTTCGGGCGACAGTTGCGCGAAGCGTGTCGCCCGCTGCGCGCAGTACAACTGCCGGCCAACCGAGGGTTCATCAGCCTACAACCCCTTCAACAGCGCCTCGGCTGCGCGTGTCGCCAGGTCATACCACGGCGTGGCGAACACGCCCAGGAACAGAATCCCCGCTATGCTCAACGCCAGGCCGGCCCGCAGCGTGAAGGGTATCGGCGCAGGTGTCTCGTCGCCTTCGCTTGGGCTAACGAAGATCACTTTGATCACGATCAGGTAGTAATACAATCCCACGATGGCGTTCAGCACGCCGATCACCGCCAGCCAGACCAGCCCGGTGCTGACCGCCGCCTGGAAGACGTAGAACTTGGCGAAGAAGCCGGCCAGCGGCGGCACGCCGCCCAGCGACAGCATCGCCAGCATCATCGCGAATGCCAGCCCGAACGAGCGGCGGCTCAACCCGGCCATCTCGTAGAGGTTCTCCGTGCCGAGCACGTTGGTGACGACGATGACCACGGCGAATGCGGCGATGTTCGTCAGCACGTAAGCCGCCAGGTAAAACAGCACCGACGCCACGCCGAGTGTCCCCACCGCGGCTACGCCGATCAGTGCGTAGCCTGCCTGCGCGATCGACGAGTAGGCCAGCAGGCGCTTGATGTTCCGCTGCGGGATCGCCAGCAGGTTGCCCAGCGTCATCGTCAGCACCGACAGGCCCGCGATCACCCCGACCCACTGGTCCTGCACTGGCGTGAACACGAGCACGAACACCCGCACCAGCACGGCGAACCCGGCCGCCTTCGAGGCGACGGATACGAAGGCGGTGATCGGCGTCGGCGCGCCCTCGTACACGTCGGGTGTCCACATGTGGAACGGCACCGCCGCCACTTTGAACCCGAACCCGACCAGCACCAGGATCAGCGCGACGATCGTCGGCAGCGCGCCCTCGGGCCCAAGCGCATTCAGCCCCTTGACCACTTCGCTGAATTGCGTCTGGCCGGTGAAGCCGTACAGCAGACTCAACCCGTACAACAAGATGGTCGAGGTGAACGCGCCGAACAGGAAGTATTTCATGCCGGCTTCTGACGAGCGCGGCGACTCGCGCAGGTAGCCCGCCAGCAGGTACAGCGTGATCGACGTCGTCTCCAGACCCACGTACAGCATGATGATGTCGTTCGACGCCGCCATCAGGTTCATGCCCATTGTCGAGAAGACCACCATGCTGTAGAATTCGCCGGTCTGCTTGAGCGGCTTGAAGTCGATCGCGATCAGGCAGGTCAGCGCGGCAGCCGTCACGAACATGATGCGGAACAGCTGCGCCGTCAGGTCGATGCGCACCATGCTGCCCAATGCCGGCCGCATATCGGCATCGGCTCCGAGCAGCGGCGCGGTCTGTAACGCAATGACGACGAGCACGCCGACCAGGCCAACCGTCGCCAGCCCGCCCAGTGCGCGCTTGCGGCTTTCGCCGATGACCAGGTCGCCGCCGATCACGAGGAAGCCCAGCACCAGCAGCAGGATTTCAGGCAGGACCGCGATAAGACCACGATTGAGTTCGTTGATGTCCACGCTCTATCCTCCGAGCAACCTGGCCAGCGGAGCTGTGCCAGCGCTGATCACGTTCATCAAAATAAGCGGGAACACGCCTACGACGATCAGGATCACACAAAACATCACCAGCGCCGTCCGATCGAGTATGTTGATCGGACGCAGGTCGTGCCACTTATGCTCGTCGAAGTGGCCGAAGAACACCTGGCCGGCGACGCGCAGCACGTAGGC
>JBOGUH010000285.1:0-5781 GCA_050695975.1 Anaerolineae bacterium | reverse complement strand
ATTTCCATCACGCTCAGAGACAAAAGCGATTTGAGCGCCATCCGGCGACCAGACAGGATGGTAGTCGGCTGCACGATTGTGAGTCAGTTGCCTGCGGTTACTTCCATCGGGGGCGGTACTGCATATTTCGGCATAGTGCCGCTTGTCGTCAATATAACTCCCTGTTGGCTCAAATAACTGGGCTAGGTCTATTGTTATCTCTAGAAAAGGTCTGTAGCAGACGAAAGCGATAGCCTGACCTTCGGGAGACCAAACCGGAAAGACATCATAGACGACCCGAGCTGGGCTAAGAGCAGATGCCAGCAGACCACAGGCAACAGCCCCTGCGGCTATCATGAGCAAACTCCATAGGCGAGACTTCTGACTCATATTTACGCCTTTTGTAGGCATTCCGGGTCGCAGTAGACGGATCCAGGAATCTTTATTGCTCAATCTTGCGGGTTTGGCGGAGTTGAAAAGCCCTATGTAAGCAAACTACGCGTGGGGTTTGCAGGCCGGTTGATTATCTCGTAGCGACCGGCAGCGTAAAGCAGAAGTTGCTCCCACCTGCCTGGGGCGCTTCGACCCAGATTCTCCCGCCTTGCCTTTCGATGACCATTTTGCAATAGGTCAGCCCCAGGCCGCTGCCGCGCCGCCGCCCGGCGCGACCCGGCACCTGCACGTAGCGCTCAAAGATGCGTTCGCGATATTCGGCCGGGATGCCCGGGCCGTTGTCGGCCACGGAGAAGCGCACGAAGCCATCGTCACGAACCGCCGATGCGCGGACCTCGCCGCCCGAGCCGACGAACTTGAGCGCGTTGTCGACCAGGTTGGTCAGGACGCGGCGAATGTGATCGGGATCGCCCAGCACCGGCGGCAGTCCCTCGTCGGGACTCACTTCGAGCGTGATGTCGGCCATCTCGGCGAGTGGCCGCAGCGTCTCGAGCGCATCGTGGATCAGCGCTGCCGGTGCGAGCGCCTGAATCTCCAACTCGATCTGGCCCGTTTCGAGCTTCTGCACATCGAGCAGCGAGCCGATCAGGTCGAGCAGTTTGCGGGCGCTGGCCAGAGCGATCTGGGTACTCTGCTGCATCAGGTCGGCGGGATCGCCTTCCAGGATTCCGATTTCGATCAGCTGCAGGCTGCCGATGATCGCGCTGAGCGGGCTGCGCAGATCGTGGACGAGCATTTGGGTAAACGCGTCGCGATCGGCCTCGAGTTGTTTCTGGTCGGTCACGTCGTGCAGCACGACCAGCCGCCCGGCCAGCTCGCCCCGCTCGTCCTGCACGCGCAGGCTGAATTCTTCCACGTAGCGCGCCTCGGGGCCAGGCACGCTGATCAGCCGGCGGGCCACTTCGGTCGTCCCGTCGCGCAAGCCGCCGTTCATCACGTTCACCTCGGTGTCGATCACCGCCTGCCGCTCGGCTGGGTTGAGATCGGGATACAGCCGGTCGAGCAGGCCGCTGCGATCGAGCACGATTGCCATCAGCTCGCCCAGGTGCGGCGTCAGCGAGATACCGAGCAGGCGCTCGGCTGCGCGGTTGGTGAGCACCATCCGGGTCTGAACGTCGAAAAAGATCAGGCCGTCGTGCGTGGCGTCCAGCACGGCCTGCAATCGATCGCGGACGGTGCGCGCTTCCTGGAAGAGGTTGGCCTTGTCCAGCGCGACCGCCGCCTGCGCGCCGAACGCTTGCAAAGACGAGAGGTCCATCGGCGTGAGCTCGGTTTTGCGGCTGAAGGCGTACAGAACACCTAGCGGTGCGTCGCGCGCGATGAGCGGGATGGCCGCGCCGATGCGCAATCCGACGGTTTCCAGTGCCCGGCCGCGAACGCCACGCGACGCCACGGGGTACAGGAAATCGACCGTATGGCTGCTGACGAGCACGCGCTTCTCGGCCAGCGCTTGCATACCGATGTTGCGCTGGTGGCGCAGTTTCGTGCTCATGCCCACCAGCCGCGAGCCGAGCAGCGATTCGAGCGAGCTGATCAGCCCGGCATCGGCCGTGGCGACGGCGCGGACGTCGAGGCGCAGGCCAGAGCGATCGGTGGTCGCCAGCGTGGCCAGGTCGTAGCCCAGACTGACGATCGCGTCGCAAATGCGCTGCAGGACCTTGTCGAGTTCGAGCGTCGATTGAACGGCGGACAGGCTCTCCTGCAAAGCTTGGATTTCCAGGTTGGCCCGTGCGACTTCGTACAGGTTGCTCTCGGTCTTAGCGTACAGGCGCGCGTTGTAGAGGGCGATCGCCGCGTGCTGGGCCAGCTGCTCGACGAAGCGTTGGTGCGCATCGGTATACGCATTCAGGCGATTGCTCTCCAGATTGATCACGCCTTCCACGCGGCCGTCCTGAAGGATCGGCACGCACAGTTCGGATCGCGAATCGGGCGCAGCGGCGATGTAGTCGGGATCGCGCAACACATCACCGACGCGCGCCGTCTGGCCACTGCGCAGCACGCGGCCGGCCACCCCGATCGCGGAGGGCCAGGTCGGGTTGTCGGTCGGGGTCCACGGTTCGAAGCCGATGCCCTCCACTGCGACGACGCGCACGCTTTGCCGATCGGCCTCATGCAGATGAACCTCGCCTCGGTCGCTGGGCGTATTCTCGAGCGCCCTTTTCAAGACAGTTTGGATCACCTGATCGGGGTTGAGGCTAGAGGCGATGTCACGGGCGATCAATGCCAGCGCCGCTTGTTCAGCGGTGCGGCGGGCCAGGCGCTCGGCCAGCGCGCCGGCGACGTAGGCGACGATGAAGGTCGGCACAGCCATGCTGAAGAGCAGGCCGCCGAGCTCCGCGCCGTGGCCACTCAGGTCTAAGGCTGCTTCCCAGATCGGGTAGATCGGAATCGCGCCGATGAATTCGAGACCGATCAGGCCGCTGAAGCACGCAACGGATAGCGTGGCGATCAGCAGCGCGCCGCGCCGGCCGATCAGAAACGCGGCGGCGACGGTAATGGCGATGTACAACGCGGGCAGAAACGACTGCGGCCCGCCGGCGAAATGGATGGCCAGCGTGGCGATGAAGACAAATCCGACCAGGACCAGGCTGTTCAAGGCCGCCAGATTACGGATGCGCGGCGCCAGGAAGAAGCCTGTGAAGGACAGCAGAATGCCACCGCTCCCGCACAGCGCGGCGGGGATGAGCGAGTAGTCGACAACTTGTAACAGCTCTCCAATCAATCCGACAGCGGCAAAGCCCGCGGACAGGACGGCGGCGAAGCCGAGGATGTTGCGCGTGTCTTGCAGGTAGTCCGGGCGTGGGGTGAATGTGTTCACGATCGCTGAGTCGAGAAACCCGGTTTCTCAGAGAAACCGGGTTTCTGGGGGCGGCTCTACGGCGGCAGCAGGCTGGCAACGGGCAGCGTGAAACTGAACTGGCTGCCGGCGCCTTCCGGCGGATCTTCGACCCAAATCGATCCACCGTGGGCTTCGACGGCCAGCTTGCAAAAAGCCAGGCCCAGCCCGGTGCCGCGCCGGCGTTCGAGGCCTTCGCCCAGCTGGATAAAGCGTTCGAAGATGCGCTCGCGATGCTCCACCGGGATGCCAGGGCCTGCATCGCGCACGCTGCACACGACGAACTGCGGCTCGCCCCCGTCACCGTTGGCTTGCGGATACGCCGAGATGACGACCTGACTGCCCAGCGGACTGAACTTGACGGCGTTGTCGATCAAGTTGGTCAATACGCGCGTGATCTGATCTTCTTCCACGCGCACCAGCGGGAGTTCGGGCGAGATGTCATTGCGGATGAGCACACCCTGGTCGTTGGCCAGAGGCGCCAGACGCTCGAGTGCGCTGTCGGCCAGCGGGCGGAGCGCGGCGAACTGTGTGTCCAGGCGCATCTGCCCATGCTCAAACCGGCTGATGTCGAGCAGCGAGTTGACCAGGTCGAGCAGCTTGCGCGTGCTGCGCTGGCCGATTTCCAGCGCCTGGCTGGCCAGGGTCGCGCGCGGTTGCGCCAGTGCGCCTTCGGCAATCAGCTGGTACGAGTCCAGAATCGCGACGAGCGGGCTGCGCAGATCGTGAATGATCATGTTGCTCAGGTCGTCGCGCATTTTTTGCAGCTCGCGCTCTTCCGTCACGTCGCGCAGTACCAGCATCCAGCCCACCAGGCCGCCACTCTCGTCCAGCACGGGCAGGCCGATGCGCTCGATCGATCGCAGGCGCGCGCCGGAGCCTTCGACGACGCTCAGGGTGAAGGTGTCTTTGTCCCAACGCACCGGCGCGCCAGCGGTCGCCTGGTCGAGGAGCGTGCGCAGCACGCCGGGCGAATAGCCCAGCTGCGCAGCCAGATCCAGCTCCGGCGTGTCGAGCAGGTGGAGCAGCGACTTGCCTTCGAGCTGCGCGCGGCGGATGCCCCACAGCTGCTCGAGTATGGGGTTCGCGACGATGACGCGGCCGGATACGTCGAACATCAGCACGGCGTCGCGCGAGGAGTTGAGGATGGCGGCCAGCCGATCGCGCGCCTGGGCGACCTGGCTGAACAGGCGCGCGTTCTCGATGGCCAGGGCTGCTTCGTTGGCCAGCAGTCGCGCCAGCTGCAGGCTGTCGGCGGAGTACTTGCCGGGCGTCTTGCTGTTGACGTACAGCACGCCGAGCACCTCGTCCTTGCGGATGATCGGCATGGCGATGACCGATCGAATGCCGGCTTCGAGGACGCGCGGGTTCATCTCAGGCTCTAGCAAGGTATCGTTGATCAGCACCGGCCGGCGCATCGTAATGATCTGCTGGGTCATACCGTGCGGGCGAATGGCCGACGCGTCAGACGGGCGATCGGAATCGGTCAGATGGCTGCCGTGCGTGACGCGGTCGGTCTGCGAATCGTACAAGTACACCGTGACCGCGTCCGAGTCCGTGATTTGCCGGGCAATCAGGGCGATGCGGTTGAGCGCTTCATCGAATTCGATGCTGGAGGCCAGCGCCAGGCTGGCCTGGTACAGGTGCGACAGATCGGCGATGCGCCGGGCACGCTCGTGGAACAGCCGCGCGTTCTCCAGCGCGATGCTGGCCTGATTGGCCAGCGTCTGCGCAAACCGAATCTCGTCGGCGCTGAAGGGTGCGCGCGGGTGGCTGTGCAGCCAGGTAATCCGACCGATCAATTGGTTGCCGGCGATCAGCGGAAGCCCGATCAGGGCGTGCAGCTGCCGCTCGCGCAAGAACGCATGCTCGGGGCTGCTCGCGCGCGCATCGTTCGTGTAGACGATCAGCGGCTGGCGGCTGTGCCGCAGGCTGTCGATGCCTGGCGGCGGCAGGGCGTCGGCCGGGCCTGGCCTGAGTCCATCGACCCTTCGACCAGGCTCAGGGCGTGCTTGACTCAGGGTCAACTCCGCCGAAGGAGCCTGCCCTGCGAAGTCCCCGACCGAAGGGAGTGGGGAGCTTGTCGAAGGGTCCGCTGCCGACGCGATTGGGTGGAAGCCGGGCGCCGTGTATTCGGCGATCACTTCGATCTGGTCGGACTTGGCGGTGATCAGCTCCAGCACGCAGTGCGTGGTGTCGAGCGCGACCGACAGCTGTCGGGTGAGTTCCCGGCCCAGGTCAGGCAGGTCGGGAATGGATGTGAACTGGCGACCCACATCAAACAGGATCGACATTTCGCGCAGGCGATTCTGGGTTTGCTGATACAGCTGCGCGTTGCGAATGGCGATCGCCGCCTGCGTGGAGAGTTGGCCGACGAACGAGGCGGAGTCTTGATTGAAGGCCGCGCGGCTCGTGCTCTCAAGATGGATGACGCCGAGGGCCTGGCCGTCGCGGAGGATCGGGACGATCAGCGCGGATCGAATCTCCGGATCGACCGCGTGGTAGGTTTGGCT
>JBOGUH010000284.1:0-3463 GCA_050695975.1 Anaerolineae bacterium | reverse complement strand
CACCTCTTCGGATTCGTCATTCTGCATCAGATCGATCAGGGGCTGGATCAGCCTGACGTCGTCTTCATCCCACAATCCGTCGATCGCGGCCGTGCGCACTTCCGGCTCGGCGTCGGTCAGCCCGAGGCGGAAGATCGCTCCGAAATCGACCTCAAAGTTCGACTCGCTGATGTCGGCGAGATGGCGCATGATCGCCTCACGCCGATCGCTTGAGATCGAAGGCCAGGCTGCGCGCACGCGAGCGGCGTCAGTCTGCTCCAGGTCGGATAGCGAATACAATTTGGCGATCGATAACACTTGCGTGTCGTCGGCGAGAGTCTTCATCAGAGCATCGAGTGAGTCCATGTGACCTATCCTTATCTTGAACCATAGGCGGTGTTTGCCCGTATTGTACCTAAACTTGCCCCATACGCGCAATAGGCGGGGCATTCGCCCCGCCTGCGTTAAAACGTTAGACTTGAACGAATTAGAACGGATTCGGAATCGGGCTGCTCACGTCTTGAATTGTGATCAGCACGGCCATCGCCAGCAGGAACACCATGCCGGCGAAGTGAACCAGCGCCTCCTTCTCCGGCGAAATACGCTTGCCCCGAACCGCTTCGAGCAGGACGAACATCATCCGGCCGCCGTCCAGCGCCGGCAGCGGCAGCAGGTTGGTCACCGCCAGCGCGATGCTGATCACGCCGGCCATTTGAAGCAGCGGGAACAGTACGCCCTGGTCAACGCTCGCTTCGAGCGCATACGAGGTCATCTGGCCAATACCCAGCGGACCGATAAACCGCGTTTGATCGGGATCGACCTCGCCTGACAAAAGCAGGCCCGGCAGCGAGGCCATGCCCTGCACGACCCCTCGCGTAGATTCCAGCGCCTTGCCGACTGCCTCCGGGAATGAACGGTAGACGATTTTGAACGACTCGACCCGCGGGTCAATTCTGATGCCCATGGGTCCCTGGCCGGCCGGGCGCTGATCGTCGGGCCGGGCAAAGACGTGGACATCGCGCAGTGTACCGGCGGCATCGCGCACGGTCAGCTCAATCGTCTCGCCCAGGTGCGCGTGCGTGTAGTCGATCAACACATCGGGCTGATCGACCGGGATGCTCTCGACGGCCAACACGTTCATCTCGCTGACCAATCCGGCCTGCTCGGCTGGCGAGCCGGGCGCCACTTCGCCGATGGTGACACTGATTTTGTCGGCAACCAGCTGGCCGAGCATGTAAGCGGCACAGAAGATCACCAGCGCCGCGACGAGATTCATTCCCGGGCCAGCCAGCAGCACGGCTGCCCGATGGCGCTTGGGCGCGGCGGCGAAGCTGTCGGGCGCAGACGGGTCCTCTTCACCCAGCATGCGCACGAACCCGCCGATCGGCAGCCAGTTCAGACTATAGATGGTGCCGGGATCGAATTGGCTGATTTCGCCGCGGAGATGGATGCCATCGGCAGCAAGTTCTTTCAGCGGTGTCGTCACAGCGTTCTCGTCTTCGATCAACGCGACCGAAGTCAGCATCAGCCGGCCCTTGACTTCCACGGCGCGCGCTTCGACAACCGCGCCATCAGCCAGTTTGGCGGGAAACTTAAAATTGCGCGGCGTATGCACCCAGGTCGACCCGATGCGCAGTTTGCCCATCCCGCGCCACAGCTTTCGCGCGCGCGGCGGGAAGCCCAGCCCAAATTCCAGCACGCGAATGCCGGCGCGCTTGGCGAACCAAAAGTGGCCCAGCTCGTGGATCATCACCAGTGGACCCAGCACCAGAAGAAACGAAAAAACAAGTTGCGGAAAATCACTCATGCTGTCCTCGGTTATTTCCCCTCAAACCTGGGCAGATTATATCTCTCGCCCCGGCGAATGGCAATAGGACAAGGGGAAGTGAGTTCGTCTTATTTCCTTGAGTCCCACCATGAGGAACTCCGGGAACTGAAGGAACTCAGGCGAGATTCGTTAAAACAGATGATCTCCGCTCAGGCGTGCTGCGCCGCCCGGCGAGACCGTCAGGATGTCCTGCATGCCAGCCATTGTTTTTAGATGACGTTTCACTTCTTCTGCTGCCGGCGATTCGCACAGGCAGTGCACATTCGCCCCGGCGTCGATCGTGAAGCAGACAGGCAGGCCATCCGCCCGCCAGGCGCGGACCGCGTGGGTGATCGCCACGGTCGCCGGCTGCCAGTAGATCAGCGGCGGCTTCGAGGTCATCATCACGGCGTGCATGGTCAGCGCGTCATCTTCGACGATCGGGGCCATCGTCGCGAAGTCGCGATCGAGGAGGGCGGCTTTGACCCGGCGCAGTCGATCGGGGATCGTCGCCACGCGCGCGGCGTGCAGCGGGCTGGTATCGGCCAGCGCGTGGCCGTGCGTCGATCCGACGGCTTTGTGCGTCACGTCGACGATGGCGATCACGTCGCGCAGGTCCCAATGCGCCGGCGGCGCGATGCTGACCGCGAACGACGAGGCATCATCGGTTCCCGCCTGCCACTCGACGTAGCCCGCCGGCACGCTGCGACACGCCGATCCCGATCCAGTGCGCGCCAGCCGCGACAGGGACACCTCGTCAAGATGCAATCCGGCGGCGGCCACGGAAGCGACAGCCAGCGCAGCGAAACCGGATGCCGACGCGGCCAGCCCGGCCCCGGACGGAAAATTATTGCGGCTCTCCACGCGTGCCCGCGCATCAAGCCCGGCCAGCGCGCGGACGCGATCGATCAGCTTGACGACGCGATCTTTCGATGCGCCGGACAGTTCGACGCCGTCCAGCACGGCCACGTCATCTCCGAGCAGATCGTCGAACGCGACGGTCGTCGTCGTCGTCAATCCGCCCATGTTCATCGACAGCGACGAGTTGGCCGGGATGCGCAGCGCGTGATCGCGGTTGCCCCAGTACTTAATCAGGGCGATGTTGGGATTTGCCAAAGCTGTTGCTTTCCCAATTTGCATCTGGCGTATATCACCTTTTCGTCGTTCTCGACAGCGAGTGTACCACGAACGTCTAGCAGTTCAAAGTAGCGCCTCACTCCCTGCATATTTAGCCATTTGTCGAGTAGCACACCCCATATATGCGCGTTAGAACTCTGACCAATCTCAGACCTACAGGGGGATGCACAAGGAAAGAACCTGTGTTCTAATTCATCCGGTTTGAATCAGGTTTGTAAAACGGCTAGGAGCATTATGCGATTCGTTGCTCTGTTGGTAGATCATCTGCCTGTGAGTGTCGAGTCGCTGCTTGAACCATCGTTAGCCACCAAGTCGCTTGTGGTATTGCGCGAATGGGTCGACCGTGTGTTAGATGCTTCCCCTGAGATTGTGGCCGCCGGTATCAGTCCCGGCGACTCGCGCCGTCGCGTCGAGCAACTTTGCCCCGATGCGATCATTCTGCCCGCCCGCGAAGAAGTCTATCAGGCTCATCACGACAAACTCAGAGAGGTGCTTTTGAACTTTGCGAGCGCCGTCGAAACTTCGGCGCTGGGCGAACTC
>JBOGUH010000283.1:0-3189 GCA_050695975.1 Anaerolineae bacterium | reverse complement strand
CATGAAGGTCGCCATCGACCGCACGCTGGCCGAGGAAGAGGCCGCCGGCCTGGCGCGCGAGTACGAGCGCGCCGCCGAGCTGAAGAGCAAGCGCATGCGTCTGGAAGAGGACTTCGCCCAGAAGTCCGAAGAGTGGCGGCGCGAGAAGAACATCGACGAAGTGGTCGACGAAGACGACATTGCTTCGGTCATCGCGCAGATCACCGGCATCCCCGTGGCGCAGATGTTGGAGACCGAGGCCGACAAGCTGCTGCATATGGAGGAACGCCTGCGCGAGCGCATCGTCGGCCAGGGCGAAGCGATCGCCGCGTTGAGCGATGCCATCCGCCGCGCTCGATCCGGCCTGAAGGATCCCAGGCGGCCGATCGGATCATTCATCTTCCTCGGCTCGTCGGGCGTGGGTAAGACCGAGCTGGCCAAGGCGCTGGCCTGGTTCATGTTCGACGACGCGGACGCGCTGGTGCGAGTCGACATGAGCGAGTACCGCGAGCAGCATACCGTGTCGCGGCTGTTCGGCGCGCCGCCGGGCTACATCGGCTACGAAGAAGGCGGCCAGCTGACCGAGGCTGTCCGCCGCCGCCCGTATCAGGTGGTGCTGTTTGACGAGATCGAGAAGGCCCACCCGGAAGTGTGGAACGCGCTGCTGCAGATCTTGGATGACGGCCGGATGACCGACGGCCAGGGCCACGTGGTCGACTTCCGCAACACGGTGATCATCATGACCAGCAACCTGGGCACCGAGTTCGCCCGCAAGGGCGGCGGCGCGCTCGGCTTCGTGCGCCCCGGCGAAAGCACGGCCGTGATCGCCGACCACAAGAAGATCGAAGAGGAACTGAAGCGCGCCTTCCGGCCTGAGTTCCTCAATCGCGTCGACGAGATCATCATCTTCAGCCCGCTGTCGCTGGAAGATGTCGAACGGATCGTCGATCTGCAGATGAACGAGATTCGGGGCCGTCTGCGCGATCAGGGCCTGTTCATCGAAGTGACCGACGCCGCGCGCCAGTGGCTGGCCAAGCAGGGGTACGATCCGCAGTTCGGCGCGCGCCCGCTGCGCCGCGCGCTGCAGCGGCACGTCGAGTCACCACTGTCGGTAGCAATGTTGAAGGGCGACTTCAAGATCGGCGACACGGTGCTGGTCGATGTGAACGAGAAGGGAATCACCTTTGGCCAGCCAGTGACCGCGCCCACGGCGCAGCCCGAGATGGCGAGCTCGGAGAGCGGGCCTGGCGCCAAGCCGAAACGCACCGGCAGAACACCGCCGAGAAAGAGCGTCGCGGTGGATAGCGACGAGAGCTGAGAATAACTCAGAGGCGCAGTTTCGACTGCGCCCCTTACATCCACCCGTCACACGGGTGGGTCATTGTTGGTTCAGCGGCACGAACAACTAACCTGGCCGGCCCTGCAGCGTGACATCCAACGTCAGGGTCTATCCATTGCGCCATACGCTCAACGTCGTCTGCTCGTTCACTTTGTGCCGCATCAACGCGTTGACGAAGGGCGCCTCCGCGCCGATTTCATCACGGCCAATCGCCGTGATGATGTCGCCGGCCCGCACCCCGGCGCTATCCGCAGCGCTGTCCGCCGCGACCGACTGCACGTACACGCCCCACTCCATCGGCAGGCCGTTCGCCTGAGCGATCTCCGGCGTAATCACCTGGTAGTCAATGCCAAGATACGGCCGGTCGACGTAGCCTTTCGCGATCAACTGCGAGGTGACATCGCGGACGATGCGCGACGGGACGGAAAAGCCCAGACCTTCGGCCACGCCGCCGCCGAAGCCGCTGCCGCGCACGAAGGCGGTGTTGATACCGATCACCTGTCCGGCCAAATTGATCAACGGCCCGCCCGAGTTGCCGTGATTGAGTGCGGCAGCGGTCTTGCTTCAGTTCGGTGTATCCCACATCTGAATTAACATCTCAAAGTCGGCAAAGGTGCTGACCGTCGCATCGGGCGCGGTCGAGCGGTCGGGATCGTCGTACGAGCCGGTGAAGCGCACGGCGCGCATGCCGATCGTCTTCGCCCCGGCGATGTCGGTTCGGGTCAAATCGCCGACGTGCACCGACTCGGACGGTTGAGCATCCAGGCAATCGAGCGTGCGGCGGAACGCGTTGGGGTGCGGCTTGCTCACACCGGCGTCATCCGAGAATGACAGGCAGGTGAAACACCTGGTGATCCCGTCGCGGTCGAGGAAACGCCGCAGCGTGCGCCCACTCGACAAGCCGGTGTCCGAGATGATGCCGAGCCGGTAATGTCGCGCGAGACGGCGCACGACGTCGCCGACACTATCCACCAGTCGCAGCGGCGGATCGACGTCGAGGATGATTTCGTCGAAGTACGTCGCCAGCGCATCGAAGCGGGCTGCCGGCAGCGCTGCGCCGAGGTAATCGATCATCAAGCGCAGCCAGTCGCGCGCCGACAAGGTACGATACGCTTCACGCCAGACACGCTCCCATTCCGTCCAGGCGACGCGATCGGCAGCGTCCAACGCCTCCTGGCTAAAGGCATAGCCGGATGCGCCCAGGACTTCAACCAGCCGCTGCATCCGCTGCGATCGGCCGCTGGCGCCGTGGTAGAGCGTGCCCCAGTAATCAAACGTGATCGCTTTAATCGGCGTCAATCTGGCTCCGCCAAATGTCAGGGTGAGCTACACACCCTATACGCTCTTCAAATACTTCCACATGAGTCCCAACGCCAACGATGTAGTCCACTGCGCCGCCAGGCCAGCATGCCCGCCGTAGCTGCGTTCGAGCGTTTCCGATGCGTTGTCGGAAACCAGCGCCACGACCATGTTCACGCCCGACCCATCCGATGCGTCACGCAGCATCACGGCCAGGCCCAAAGTCGTTTCGTGCAACTTGCGGATGCGCTGCGCGGCGCGCGTCACCACGGCGATGCTTTCTGTCGGCGCGAGGTCTAAGTCGAGCGCCTTGCCCAGCGCATGCGGATCGGACAAGACCAATCCGCCGCGGAAGACCGTGCTGGCTGCCTGACCGCCCACTTCGCGCAAGGTCAGCCGGCTGCTGAGCATGCCGCCGGTATTCAGTTCGACCGTCGCCAGCGACTGTTTGCGATCGAGCAGCAGCGCCACGATGACGCCCTCGAGCGTTTCCTCATCCGCGCCGAAGATCGACGCGCCGATCCGTTCGCGCACTTTTGACTCCCATTCGGCCAGCATCGACTGCGCCTCCC
>JBOGUH010000282.1:0-3174 GCA_050695975.1 Anaerolineae bacterium | reverse complement strand
GCCTACGATCTCGCGGCCCGGCACGCCGCCGCCGGAAAACGGCGTGATGAAACGCGCGAACCCGGACAGCGCGGGCTGCATCTCGAATGCCGCGCGGCGCCACAGCCCTTCTGTCGGCATGATCAAGTTGCTGAATCTTCCAACGCTCGCCGCGCCGGAATTTCCTATCAGCGACCCGAACTGCCCGATCCACCCGCCGATGAAGGCCAGCCCGTGCAGGCCAAACACCACGGCGCCGTTCGCCAGCGTCGCCAGACGCGTGCCGCCGAGCAGCGTCAGGTTGAGCAATAACAGCGATTCAAGATAGATCAGAGCCAAGCCAGGCAGCGGCCTGGGCGTGGTATATCCCATCACGCTGGCTGAAGTGAGCATTACTCCGGCCACCAGCAGCGTGGTGTACACGGCGAGGACGGCGGCCAGTCCCAGCCACTTGCCCAACACGATTTCGGCGCGCCGCAGCGGCTTGACGGCGATCGACTGGATCGTCTGGCTGCCCACCTCCCCGGCCAGGGTGTCGATCGAGATCAAAACAGTCATCATGACGATCAGAAAGTCCGCCGCGTAGAGTCCTGCCATCAGGAAAAAGTTCTTGACAAATTGCGAAAGCGCTGTTTCGCTGCCGGCGAGTTCCTCTTCGACTTCGCCGCGAACGACGCCGAGTCCAAACGCGTACAGCGCCAGAAACGCGCCGCCTAACAACAGCATCGCCCACAGCACCCGGCGCCGCGAAGCCCCATGAATCGTTATCCGGGCAATGATCCATACAGCCATCTCACAGGCCTCCCTCGCTGCCGACGATCTGCAGGAACATGTCCTCGAGCGAGACGCGCTGCGGCGCCAGCGCATACAGATCGATCCCCTGCCCGACCAGCCAGCGGGCGACTTCGGGCAGCGCCTTCTCGTCGTCGACGATGAGGTGCAACCGATCGCTATCGACGCGTATATCATGTCCCCAGCGCGCCAGTCCCGCCAGCAGATCGGACTGCGTGCGAGGATCGGACGCAAGCGGGCCTGCCCGAATCTCGACCGGGATTGCGCCCTGCCCCAACTCCTTGAGCGCCACCACCTTGACGACTGCGCCGCGCTTGATGAACGCCACCCGATCGCACGTGACTTCGACTTCTGAGAGGAGATGCGAGTTCAAGAAGACGGTCGCGCCCTGCTCGCGTAGATCGTGGATGATGTCGCGCACCAGAATTCTGCCGACCGGATCGAGTCCCGACGTCGGCTCGTCGAGGAACACGACGGCCGGCCGGTTGAGCAGCGCCTGCGCCAGACCGACCCGCTGCAGCATTCCCTTGGAATAACCGCGCAGCCGCTTGCCGGCATGTTCTTCCAATCCGACACGGGCGAGCAGCTCCGGCACGCGCCGCTGTCGATCGACTTCGCTCATGCGATACAGCTGCGCGTGCAGGTGCAGGAACTCGGCGCCGGTCAGCCAGTCGTGAAAGCGGAAGTGCTCGGGCAGAAAGCCGACACGGGCGCGCGCGGACGGATCGCCGATCGGCTTGCCCAAGACACGCCCCTCGCCGCTGGTCGGCGCCGCCAGGCCCAGCAGCATCTTGACCGACGTAGTCTTGCCCGCGCCGTTCGGGCCGAGGAAGCCGAACACTTCGCCGTGCGCCACGCTCAGGCTCAGGTCGGCCACCGCGACCTTGCCGTTGTATTCCTTGCGAAGATGGGATGTCTCGATGGCAGGGGAAGCAGTCATGCAGATGAGTCCTGTGGTTGTGTAGTCTTGTAGTCGCATAGTCGTTTAGTCTCGTAGTCGCATAGTCGTTTAGTCTCGTAGTCCTTCGCGTGGTCACTCGTGTCCTTGGCAAAAGTTCGACGATCGGACTACGTGACTATGTGACGACCTGACTAAATTATACCCGACGGCGGCATGCACCTGAGCGCGGAACAGGGGAAATAAAAAGCCGCTCGGCGTGAGCGGCCTGCGTCACTCGCGAGACTATTTCAGGTCTGGCAGGTACGTGTTGATGCGCTTGAGTTTCTCGGCGAGCCTGACCTTCAACTTGTTATCGTTGGTCGCCTTGATGCGCGCCCTGAGCTGCCTGGTCTTCAGGCGACGCGCCCGGCGGCGGTTGATCTCACGGTTACGCACCCTCATATTCCACTCTCCTGAACTGAAAATTTAGACATTGGATATCGCAACTACTCAGCCACCGTCACACCGCACCTGCCGGTGGGTGCAGGTGTTGCGAGCGTTTCCTTCGACCCTTCGGCTGCCCCTTCGACTTCGCTCAGGGCAAGGCTCAGGGCAGGCTTCGCTCAGGACAAGTTTTGCGAAGCAATCTCATCGACGACCAAGGCTGAGATTGCTTCGTCGCAACTATCGCACCCAGCTACGACGCGGTTCATGCTCCTCGCAATGACGGCTGAGCAGTAACCTTTGCAAGCGAATTATAGCACGAAACGCAATGCCGAAGCAATCGCCCGTTGACCCGCCGCCCTGCCGGTGCTACAATCGCATCATTCCAAAACTCTAAGAAACTCGTTCCCGCCGCAGTTGAACTGCGGCGGCAGCAGTATAACTGTTGCCGGAACAGCGACAAACTCTAACTCCCCACTCTAGGAGCCACCATGGCCGACTTCCTCTTCCGCGGCGACCTGACCGAACTCGATCCGGCCGTCGCCGAGTTGATCGATCACGAGACCGCTCGGCAAGCCCGCAAGTTGATCCTGATCCCCAGCGAGTCCACCGCGCCGCAAGCCGTGCGCGAAGCGTTAGGCTCTGCGTTCCAGAACATCTACGCCGAGGGCTATCCCGACCCGCGCACGCGGGCCCAAACCGAAGCAGACATCCTCGACTACGACGAGCAGCTGGGCTACTACCGCCGCTACGCCGATCCACGTTACTACAAGGGCGTTGAGTACGCCGACATCGTCGAAGCGCTGGCCCGCCGCCGCTGCGCCGAGCTGTTCGCCACCGTGACGATCGGCCCCGGCCGCATCTTCGTCAACGTCCAGCCGCTGTCCGGCGCGCCGGCCAACAACGCCGTGTACGAAGCGCTGCTCAAGCCCGGCGACACGGTCATGGGCATGTCGCTCGTCGTCGGCGGGCACCTGTCGCACGGATCGCCGGTCAACCGATCGGGCAAGCATTTCAACATCGTGCCGTACGGCGTCGATCCACAGACCGAGCGGCTGGACTACGCGCAGATTCGCAGC
>JBOGUH010000281.1:0-3895 GCA_050695975.1 Anaerolineae bacterium | reverse complement strand
CAGCGCCGTATAGGCTGCGGTCAAAAAGCCGCCGCTGCGAATGCCGAACCGCTCGAAGAGCCAGGCGCTGACGACCACGCTCGCAATGACGGCCGGGATCAGCCATTGCGTATGGTACGAGTACACGATGGTTTTGTCCTCGAAGGCGATGGTGTTCCAGTAGACGGGCAGGTAGACCTTCACGGCCAGCAGGCTGTGCAGCAGGAGGAAAGTGAGGAGTGCGGTTCCCAGCGCAGTCAGCACGGTCGATCGGATGCCCTGCCGCTCGATGTCCTGCGCGATCAGGCCAGGCAACACAAAGCCGACACCGTACAGGCCCGTCAGCCACGCCGCATCCTGGCTCGTGGAAAACGCGATGAACCCGGCGAGGAACTGAAGGGTCATGCCGGTGAGCACCATCATGACCAGCCGCCGGCGACCGTACAGAAACATCTTGTGGGCGATGAAGCGCTGCACAATGTAGTACGTGCCGATGGCCAGCGCCACAGTTGTCACAATGTACAGCGGCCGATCGACGAACAGCCCCAGGTAGCCGGCGACGACGACCGCGCCGCCGGTTAATCGCCAGCGCTCGTAAACCAGAATGCTGAGAATCACGCCGAGCGCCAGCGCCAGGCGCACCGCCTCGGTTGGGACGCCGTAGTTATGCATGGTGTGTCTCTTGCTGCCACATGGTCTTCCACCCTGCGGGAAGGCTCTCGCGTCACACCGACAGATGAGCCATCTCAAAGCGTTGCCGACGCAGATAGCCGGCTTCGTCGGCGTAGGCGGCGATCTCAACCTGCGAGGCCGTGAGCTGCTCAAAGTACTCCATCAGCATCTCGGCCTGGGGCGTATGGATGTTGACAAAGCCCACCAGCATCGCCGGGTACCCGTCAGGAATTATGCTGGCAATGGCGTCGATGATCTGCTCGATGCCGGGATTGACGCTGAAGCCGAGATTGACGATCCGCTCGCGTGGGTAGCCGTTGCCGATTAACCTGCGCGTCACCAGGTCCTCGTAGGCCCCGAACGTGATCAGCCAGTCGAAAGACAGGTCTTTCGCCGCCACGTCGCCGAACTGCATCGCACGCCGCTCACGGTCGTAGCGATTGTTCAGGATGCCGATCTTGATCGTTTGGTCGTCGCAATGGGCTTCCAACACTTGCATGCTGATGATCATCGACTCGCGATCATTGACCGCGAACAGGTTGGCCCAGGTCACCGGCTTGCCGCGCAGCGTGACCCGCTGCAGGCGCACCACGCCGATGTCACCTTTTGCTTTGATCATCCCGCGCATGGCCGTCTCGCGATCGATGCCGAACAAATCGGCAACCGCCAGGCCGATCGCGACGTTGTCTTTGAACGCTAGATAGTCGAAACGAGCCAGCTCGTCTTCGCTGACCCACGCAGGATCGGCCACGATCAGTCTTGAGCCGCGTCGCTCAGCCTCACGTCGCAGCACGGCCTGGAGATCAGGGTCATACTCGGCCGTGATCAGGGCGCCGTAAGCCGGGCACATGTGCGCCAGGCTGGCGGCGATTTTGGGCAGCGTCTCGCCCATCACGTCCTGATGATCTTCGCGCACGTTGGTGATCACGCCGATGTGGGCGCGCAGCGCCATCTTCTCGGTCCACTCCTGATACTTGGGCTGCAGCGCCATGCACTCGACGACCATGGCCTCGGCGCCTTGCGGCTCCCAGTCGGCGATGATGTCTTGCTGTTCTTTCACGTTCGCCGGGCCGCGCCGCCGGACTGGCGTGTCTTCGCCGTCGAAGTTGATCGTCACGGCCGCCGAGCCGGTCGTCTTCGCCAGGGTGCGATAGCCTGCTTCACCCAGCACGCCGGCGATCAGGCGTGTCACGGTGCTCTTGCCACGGGTGCCGTTGACGTGGACACGGATCGAATAGGCGCGCAGGCGACGCTCGTGCGCCACCTGTCGGCGACGCCAGTAGACGACATACAGAACATAAATGATCAGAGTCAGGACCAGTTCAAACATATGCGTCAGCCTCAATGCTGGTTCCGTTGTTCCGCATGACCAGTTCTGCCTGCACTTTCGCCATGAGCGCCTCACCTGTCATAGCCTGACCATTCAGGCTAGCCAGGCCCGCGTGTAGATAGCCCCACTCGCCGATTGGCCTGCCCAACGACTTCTCCCGCCCATACGGGAAGTACACTTCACGCTCGATCTGGGCGTGCAGCGCATCCGCGACCCGTCGCGCTTGATCGGCTGTCTGCTCAGGCAGGATGATCAGCACTCGGTCACCGCCGGCATGTGCGACGACCGTGGGTGGCTGCGTCGCAGCCCGCGCGACCCGGATCAGTCCTCGCAGCGCGGCCTCTCGCTCGGCTCGATCGCCGAGCGGCGCGCCGGTTCTGGGATCGAGCTGCAACAGCACGATCGATAGGGGACGCTCGAAGCGCGCGGCGCGCAGGACTTCCTCGTCGAGTCGCGCTTTGGCCCACTCGGGTTTGAGCGTGCCGAGCGTTTCGTCATGCACGCCCAATTCTTCGACGCGGGCCAGCCAGCGATCGGCCTGGCGCTGCACGCGATCGATCGCCCCGGCCAGCCCGCCGGCCAGCGGGCCAACGAACAGGAATGCAGCCAGCTCCGTGGCGATGTTGAAGATGGCATGCTCGCGCGTATAGATGCCGGCATACTGATTGAACAGCACGATGGCGAACACGCTCAGCGCCGAGGCCATCAGCCCGCCCCACACGTTGGTCATCAGCCCGATGGCAATCACGCCTGCTAACAGCGCCAGGTAGGCTAAGGCTGCTTCCAATGGATTGACGACAACCACCAGCAACGCAGCGATCAACGTCAGCAGGCCCAGTCCGAAGGCCCACAACCGTGCCCGAATCGACTCAGCCATTCGCATTTTCGACACCTCCCTCGCGGCGTGGGCGCGCCGCCGCCGAACGGACACGAGGCCCACACCCCCGGCGGCCACGACAACGCCGATCAGGATCAAAGACAACCTTCACCCATTGATATTTCGTGTTGATTCGCATGATTCGCGGATCAATGCATTTACCGAAGCGCACGCTGCGCCAGATCGGACAGGCGCGTGCCGGGCGCCAGCTGGACGACACGCTCGAAGTCGGCCTTGGCTTTATCCGGTTGATCGATCTTGCGGTAGGTCAGGCCGCGATAGTAAAACCCCCAGGCGCGCGCCGGATCGATCGCCACGGAGCGGCTGAGGTGCTCAAGCGCCTGATCGAACGCGCCATCCTTGTGCTGCATCACGCCGAGGAAGTAGTGCGCGCCGGCGTGTTGTGGATCGATCTGGATCAGCTGGTTGAGATCGGCCTGGGCGCGAACGAAATCACCGGTCTGATAAAGCAGGCGTGCGTGGGCGTATAGCGCGGCGGAATCGTTTGGGCGCAAGGCGAGCGCGCGACTGAAGCCGGCGAGCGCAGCGGCGGTGTGACCCGCATCGCGCGAGATCAGACCACGATACAGGTAGGCGGTGGCATCGCCGGAGTCGGCGCGCACGGCCGCATCGAAATCGGCCAACGCGCGGTCGAACTGTGCGAGGTGGTATTCGGCCAGCCCGCGCTGGCGATAGGCTGCGGTCAATGTTGCATCGCGCCGGAGGGCTTGGCTCAGATCGGTGATGGCCTGCGCGTAGCGTTGGAGCTGATAAGCGGCCAGTCCGCGATAATAGTAGGCGTAGGCCGTGTCGTGTCCGGCCTGCAGCGCCGCGTCGAATGCGGCGTACGCCTCGCCGTACTTGCCCAGCTGGTATTGCGCCAGGCCGAGTTGATAATGCTGCGCGCCGGTCGGCGTGACGCTTTGCAGCGCGGAAGCGATGTCAGCCGCGGCCTGTTCGTAGTCCTGGAGGTGATACTCGGCCAGGCCGAGATAATAGCGCGCCGAACGCGCATGGGCCGACGAGCTATCGGCCAC
>JBOGUH010000280.1:0-3285 GCA_050695975.1 Anaerolineae bacterium | reverse complement strand
GATCGCCAAAATCAGCGGCGCAATCATTATCATCTTCGGGCTGGCGACGATGCGCGTGCTGAAGATCCCGTTCCTGTACTACGACACGCGCCGCCAATTCGCCGGACGGCCCGAATGGGGCTTCCTGTCGTCGTTCGCGATGGGCATGTTCTTCGCCGCCGGCTGGACGCCGTGCATCGGCCTGGTGCTCGGCTCGATCTTGCAGCTCGGCTTCCAGGGGCAAACTGGCACATCGTTGGTATTGGCGGCAGGTTACGCGCTAGGGCTGGCTGTGCCGTTCCTGATCATGGGCCTGCTGGTCGATCGGCTGGGTCATTTCTTGCGCCGATTGACCCGTTACCTGCATGTGATCGAAATCTTCACAGGCGTGTTCCTGATCGCGCTGGGCGTGCTGTTGATCTCGGGCGAGCTCACATTATTCATCGCGCGGCTGAGCGGTTCGTTCACCACATTCGACAAGGGCCTCGCAGGCGCGAGCACTCCTACATTTGTCATCGCCGTACTTGGAGGGCTGCTGTCGTTTCTGTCACCGTGCGTGCTGCCGCTGGTGCCAGCCTACATCGGCTATCTGAGCGGGCATGTGGTAGGGCGGGCCGCCGTCGAATCGGGGAGCGTGAAATGAAACATCATCGCTGTCATTACTCGGGGAGAGTGTTCTCAGATGAAATCCGATTCTATTCTCGTCTATAGCACCGTGTGGTGCCCCGACTGCAAGCGCGCCAAGCGCTTCTTCGGCGAGCAGCGCGTGCCGTACGTCAACATCGACATCGAGCAGGACGCGGGAGCGATGGCCTTCGTCGAGAAGGTGAACGACGGCAAGCGGATCATCCCGACCATCGTCTTCCCGGATGGCTCCATTCTGGTCGAGCCGTCGAATGCCGAACTGGCCGAGAAACTCGGCCTGCAGACGAAAGCCAAACGCACCTTCTACGACTCGATTGTCGTCGGCGGTGGGCCGGCCGGCTTGACCGCCGCGCTGTATATGGCGCGCGAGGGCATGGACACACTCGTCATCGAGAAAGCCGCCATGGGTGGTCAGACCGGCGTCACGCAGACGCTCGACAACTTCCCTGGCTTCGACGAAGGCATCTCCGGCGCGGAGTTCGCCGATCGACTCACGCGGCAGGCACGCCGCTTCGGCGTCGAAATCCTTCAGGCGCAAGACGTGGCGGACGTCTCGCCGGACGGGCCGTACCTGTGCGTCACGACCGGCGACGGATCGCAGTACGAGACCAAGGCGGTCCTGCTGGCTACTGGCGCGCGCTATCGCCGACTCGGTGTGCCCGGCGAGGACGAACTGATCGGTACCAACGTTCACTTCTGTGCAACGTGCGACGGCGCGTTCTACAAGGGCAAGAGGGTGCTCGTCGTTGGCGGCGGCAACAGTGGCTTTGAGGAGGGCTTATTCCTCACCAAGTTCGCTTCGCAAGTCGACATCGTCGAATTCGCGCCGCAGGTAAAAGCCAGCCCGATCCTGCAAGACAAGGTCGCCAAGATGCCGAATATGACAGTGACGACCAACCACTCCGTCAAGGAGTTCAAGGGCAAGAGCCGCCTGAAGGCTATCGTCGTCGAAGACCGCGCCACCGGCGAAGTGAAGGAGTGGCGTTACGATGGGGTGTTCGTGTTCATCGGCCTGTCGCCCAACAGCGATCTGGTGAAGGACAAAGCGAAGACAGACAAGTACGGCTTCGTCGTTACCGAGGACATCCTGATGACGTCGCTGCCCGGCCTGTTCGCCGCGGGTGACGTACGCGCCGGCTCGACCAAGCAGGCGGCTTCGGCTGTCGGTGAGGGCGCGACGGCCGCGCTCATGATCCGGCAATTTCTGAAGAAGGTCGGCTGAGCGATTCCACAAGCCTGCCTGAAGAGCTCGTGATGGATCGCCACATCTATCGATGCGATGTGGACCTGGCGGTCCACGCCGAGCGCCTGGCAGGTACTCAGAACGGCTCACCGTGGTGTGAGCCGTTTGCGTTGATAGTGTAGAATTCTGGCACGACTACATGCCGCACTAATCGTCTAGAGGTAATGAATGCCAATTGTTGTCTTCATCATGATCGATGGCCTGCGCCCCGACGTAGTGACGCCGGATCGCTGCCCCAACCTGGCCGCAATGATGGCTCGCGGCGCGAGCACGCTGCGCGCCACCAGCATCTTGCCGTCGATCTCGCTGCCCTGCCATATGTCGATCTTCCACAGCATCCCGCCGGCGCGCCACGGCGTGACGACCAACGAGTGGCGCCCGATGGACCGGCCGCTGGGGCTGGTCGATGTGGCGCACGCGGCGGGCAAGCGCAGCGCGTTCATCTACAACTGGGAGCCGCTGCGCAACCTGAGTCGGCCCGGCAGCCTGTCGTTCTCGTATTTCCGCGACACGGCATACACCGCCGACGGCGATCAGGTCATCGCTGCAGAAGCGGCGCGGGCGATCGCCAGTGACAATCTCGACTTCGCGTTTGTTTACTTCGGGACAGTCGATACCACCGGGCACGCTTGTGGCTGGATGTCCGATAAGTACCTGGCGCAAGCGGCGCGCGTCGATCGGGAGCTGGGGATCATGCTTGAGGCTTTGCCAGACGACAGTCATGTCTTGATTCAGGCCGACCACGGTGGCCACGACCGCACGCATGGCACCGACTCCGCCGAGGATATGACCATCCCGTGGGTGATCGCCGGGCCGGGGATTCGGCGCGGTCAGACCATCGAGGCGCCGGTGAGCCTACTGGACACCGCACCGACGCTGGCGCGTTTGCTGGGCATCACCCCGCATCCGCACTGGGAAGGGCGCTGCGTTGACGAAGCGTTCGAGTAGCTGTTTAATGTGGCTGGGCTGCCGGTCCTTGCCTCAACAATGAGCTAGTCAGAGGAGGTCTGGCTTTGAGACAGGCAACCGGGTCGTGGTCATTGGCGCCGGGATACGAAGCAAAGGAGAGAACCGCAAATGAGCAAGCCGACAGACTACATCTTGGCAAGCGCCGCCGAGACCGATCGGCTGCGACTGCAAGCCCGCGTTTGGGAGCCGGTGACGGAGGCGATGCTCGATCTTATGGGTGGCATCATCGTGCCCAGCCGTCTGTGTTTCATCGACAGCTCGCTCGGGCTGGGCCGCCGCGACGAGGTGCCGCTGCCGGATGCCGCGTGAAATTGGACGTCGAGGAGAAGTGCCGTTATAGAACAAGGAGGCGAGACCCGACAACCAATGTCGCTCCAACTGTAATCGGTCTTTATGGGGAAATCGATGAAACACTTGCTCAGGTTAAAAGTCAACGGGGAAGCCCATGA
>JBOGUH010000279.1:0-2009 GCA_050695975.1 Anaerolineae bacterium | reverse complement strand
GGGGGCGCATCGGCATCGCGCTGCGTGCTGCGAAAGAGGACCGGGCGGCCGAGTTCACCATCTTGGATCGCTGCTTTCAAACGCACGTAATCCGGCTGGCTGCGGCGCATAAAGCCCAGTTGGAGCCGAACGCCCGCCTGGGCGACGGCCGCGAGCGCCCGATCGGTTTCGGCCAGGGTGAGGGCCAATGGCTTCTCACAGAAAATATCTTTTCCCGCCCGCGCGGCCGCCTCGACCAGATCAGGGTGAGTATGGCTCGGCGTCGCAATGTAAACGGCCTGAATGTCCGATCGGGCGAGCAGGTCGCCCGGATTGTCGTACCAATGCGGGATATCGAGGCGTTCGGCGGTGAAGTGCGCCCGGATACGATCGACATCGGCGACGGCAACCAGCCGGGCGCGTCCGATTTGCCGGGCCAGAATGCGCGCATGCACTTGACCCATGCGCCCGAGGCCGATCAGGCCGAGGGGGAGAGGTGGTTTCATTTCTAACTCTAACTCCCAACTCTAACTCGTTTCGCCTCACCCCCAATGCCGGGGGGGTCAAGCGTGGCGACGACTTGCTGAAGAATTTCAATATCGCGCCGCGCATCGCGCGCGTCCGTCAGCGGTTTTTTCCTTTGCGTTACACACTCGTAAAAGTGGATCAATTCCTCTTTGAAGGCCTCGGCATACGAGGCCGTGACGCGCTTTTCGACGGCGGCGCCATTTTCCATGTGCTCGACGACGACCGGCGTGGGGAAATGCCGGAGATAGGGCGAGGGGAATTGAACCCGTACTCGCCCGCTCGCGCTCATCAGCGCAATCTCCTCGAAGTAGTGGCGTAGATCGGGCAGCCAGGCCCAGGTGTATACCGTCCGCAGGCTGCCGGAGTGGCGCAGCACCGTCGTGATGCAGGGCAGCTTCGCGCCGCCGGGCCAGATGTCGGTGAAAGTGACCGCTTCCGGCTCGCCGACGAGGCCGCGCAGCGCGTTCACATCGTGGACGAGGCTTCCCAGGATCACGTCGGTGTAAATGGACCGAAGCGGCTCCGCCACGGCGCCGATCGCTTCCACGACCAGCCGATCCTGCTCGACGGCCAATCGCTCAACGATCTCGGGCGGAATGTCACTAGCGCGCACGATCCGGTGGACGTTGAGGTAGTCCGTCTCGGCCGGATGGAGCGTATTGATCTGGATATAGCGCAGTTCGCCCAGACCGGAAAGCGCCGCCTGCGCGTAACGGTAGCCCGGGTCGTACCGCTTCATGTAAGCGACCATCAGCGTGCGTCCACTCGCCTCGGCGGCGGCGATCATCTCGTCGGCTTCGCGCAGCGTGAAGCACATCGGTTTCTCGACGAGTACATGCTTGCCGGCCCGCAGCGCGGCCAGGGCTGGCGGGGCGTGTGACCCTGCGGTGAGGACGATGATGGCGTCCAGGGCTTGCCCTGAGCCTCCTGAGCCTTGCCCTGCGAAGTCCCCGACCGAAGGGAGTGGGGAGCGCAGTCGAAGGGGCGAGTCGAAGGACGAAGCGTCGGCCGCGAGCAGGTCGCGGTAATCAGTGTAACGCCGGCTGACGTGGTAATACTCGCCAACCGATTCGACCAGCGCCGGCGAGAGGTCGCACAGCGCAGCGATTTCGTAGCGGTCTGAGAGCTGGCGCAAATAGGGCAAGTGCATGATCTGGGCAATGGCGCCGCAGCCGATCACGCCAACCCGAAGACGATCCATTGCTTTCTCCTATCGTCCTTGCCCGCGATGGGGTGAGGTCAAAGGGGAAACTAAACCCCGACGGCTTCTTGCAGAAATTTGCGCGAAATCCTCGCCGCTTCGAGTGGGGTGCGGCCGGCAGCATCGCGGCGTGCCAGCAAATCCTGCTCGACGACGAGCCAGCCGACGTACCCCTGTGCTTTGAGGTCTTCGACGACGCCGCCCATGTCGACCCCGCCAAGGCCGAGCGGCGTGAACACGCCCGCTTTGACGGCTGAATAAAAGTTCAGCTTCTCGGCGCGGACGCGCGCCAGCAGCGCCG
>JBOGUH010000278.1:0-2022 GCA_050695975.1 Anaerolineae bacterium | reverse complement strand
CACCCCCCACCCCCTAACCCCTCCCCCCTCGCCTGTGCTTGCGGAACAGGAGAGGGGGCAGGGGTGGCTGTCAGGCCGGGGCGGGGGGTGAGGCTTTGTCCCTCACCACCAACACCGCCGTGTCCAGCTTCTCCAGCACATGCGAGGTGACGTTGTCAAGCAGCAGGCGGCTGACGCCGCGCGCGAAGTGCGCGCCGACGGCGACGATGTCGTAGCCCCCTTCGCGCGCTTCCGCGTCGATTTCGTCGAGCACCAGTCCGTGGCGCACTTTCAGCGTGCCGCGCACGACGGCGTTTTGCATGATATCGAGCGCGGCCTTGAGATGAGCGCCCTCGCGGGCGCCGTGCGCGATGAGCTCCTCGGCCGACGCTTCCAGATCGTAAAGATCCGAATCTTCACTCAAGGCGACTTGCGACATGACGTGGAGCACCGTCATTTCCGCCTCGGTCGCGGCGGCCATGGCGACGGCGAAGCGCACGACGCGCAGGCCAGGTTCGCCGGCGGCGGTGCACACCAGGATGTGGCGAAGGTCCTGCGCCGACTTCTTGACGATGAGCACCGAGCACGGCGCGTACTGCACCACGCGCGACGAGGTCGATCCGAGCAAGAAGCGGGTCAGGCCGCGGCCGCCCCGATCGCCGATGACGATCAGGTCGGCGCCGCCCGCTTCGGCTTCTCTCAGGATTTCCTCGGCGGCGTGACCGCGCGCGATCTTGATCTGCACGTCGGAGCGCACCGGGCGCAGCCGCGCGTACATCAGATCGAGTGAGTGTTTGATCGTGCCGGCTTCGCGCTCGTTCTCGATCGCGCCGAACAGTGTCACTTGATTGCCGGGCGACTTGAGCAGGTACGTGACAAAGCGCGCCGCCTGCTCGGAGGTCGCCGACCCGTCTGAACACATCAATATCCGCACTTTGGACTCCTCGTAAGCCCAAACGTGATGCGTGAAACGTGATGCGTGAGCACATGACACGTCAACACTTGATCACACCAGCAGCAGAACGATTGGCACGCCGACCATCGTCAGCATGAAGATCGTCTGGTGGCGCCGGCTGCGCGCGATCCCGCCCACAACATCCAGCACGAATCGTTCGTAGCCGCGATACGAGATGAGCAAGATCACGATCGAGGTCAGCGCCACGCTCAGCATCTCGACCAGCACGATAGTGAAGGCGGCCGGGTTGTTCATCAGAATCGACGCCACCAGCGTGTCGATAAACGTGGTTACGTTGGCGCCCATGATGTACGGCACCACGTTCTCGATCCGGACGTAGCCGCGCGCCGAGAGCGGCACCAGCAGCCCCAGCGACACCGACACCGACATCGACACGCTGGTCACCGCCATGCCCAGCCCGAACATCACTATCGGCCGGTATAGCAGGCGCGGCGCGTCGCCGAAGCCGGTGCCGCTCAGCTTCAGTTCCGGCAGCGCGCGATCGATTTGGTTGAAGGCGAACATCACGGTGCCGACGCCGACGACGAAAACTAATAGCCCGGGCGCCCACGAAGCGATCCAGTCGACGATCGGATCGAAGATCACGTCCACCATAGACGCGAGTTGGCTCGTGCTGCTCAATCGCAGCCGGTCCAGCCAGCCGTTCGACAGGACGGTGTAACCGAGCAGCATCGCCGGCAGGTACGTCGTCCAGGTCGTCAGCAGTGAAACCAGACCCATGCTCAGGCTGCGTTTAGGTTCGTGGCCGCGCAGCATGTAAATGAAGCCGACGAACAGGACGATGAACGACGCGCCCATGCGCGAACCGTTGATCATCATAAACGCCTGAACTTTGTCGATCGCGCCGCCGTTGAATAGGCCCAACGTCGCCGCGGCGACCGGCGATCCGCTCAACACAAAGTACGCGCCCAGCCAGCCGAAGCCCAATGCGTTCAACGGGTTGCGGATCAGCGACGCCTCGCGCAGCAGCGGCGCCAGCGTTTTCGCGCCGGCCTTCATCAACTGGATCGCCAGGATGAAGAAAAACAGTCCTGCCAGAACGTAGGCGATCTTTCGTAGGTAACTAC
>JBOGUH010000277.1:0-2030 GCA_050695975.1 Anaerolineae bacterium | reverse complement strand
GGGGTTACACTAACCTCGTCGACGATGCCGACGATGGCGTGATCGACCGGCACAAACTTCACCGGCAGCGCCAAAGCCGCTTCGCGCGAGCCGATGATGAACACGAGATGACCCGGCCCGGCCTGCGCTGTGCCGTCGGCGGCGACGACCGGATCGCCCTCGGGACGCTGCTGCTTATCAAGCGGCTGGACGATCAAGAACTTCACAGCTTCCAGGCCGGTGTATTTCCGCGTCGCGACGACGGTGCCGATGACTTTAGCCAGTTGCATAAATTATCTTTCTGCTGGAGATTCAACTGGCGGCAGAGGCAGCGCAAACTCGGCCAACAAGCGCACGAAAGACAAACGCTCTTTGACCGCGTTGTACAGTTGCACATCAGCTGTAATCAGGTCGATAGAGTTTGCCTCGGCTAGAGCCAGATATAACGAGTCGTACACAGTGCAACTGTGAAGACGAGCAATAGCGAGAGCAGCGGGGAGAAGGTTATGGGACGGGGAGATCCTCAGATCCAGATCAAGTAGATCGTGAATCACCTCATCAGAAGTTGAACCATCTAGCTCATTGCGTCTTTTCCACAGCACGTTGGCGAACTCGATGGGCAGCAAATCGGGGGCAAGAAGCTCACTGACTCCAGACGTCAAGGCGTCATGTAACAAGAGGGCTCGGTCGCTGTCCGCCTCGGGCAAAAACCATTTAACAACGACCCCGCAATCGACCACATACCGCAGCGTCATCGCTCGTCTCGAAACTGGCGGATCCGGGTACTGCTATCGGACATCTGGCCGAAGCGCGCACGAAGCATTTCGCGGCGGGCATCTATCCGCTGGCGCAGATTCACTCGACTTTGCCGACGAGGTCGGATCGTTACACTCTTGTCGTCCGAGAAGACGATTTCCAGTTCCTCGGCTTCCCCGAACAAGGTCTTGGGGATGAAAACGCCTTCCTGCAGACTTTGAACTTCGATGACTTTGGTCACAGGCTTGTTCATTGTGCCCTCCTGAAACTCACCGCCTATCACTATCAATTATAGCCTAGATCGATCATTCATCCACCGTGCTCGACCACCTCTCGCCGACATTCGCACCGAACCGCGTGCGGGCGATGATGTTCGCGCCCATTTCGCCGTGCAGCTGCGGGATGACGACCTGGTTGACCAACAGGCTGGAGTCGATGGCCCGCGTGCCGATGTCGACCGCCGCTTCTATATCCTGCACGTCGCCAGTATAGAGCACCAATCCCTTGCCGTGCAGCCCGTCGGCCAATCGAAGTTCGAGCAGCGAAACTTCCGCGCCCTTCACGCCCGCGTCAGCGGCGTGGATCGCTGCAGCGACGCTACCCGTCTCAATCACGCCCAGTGACGGGCCGCGTGAGGCGCGTTCCCCTGCCCTACCCGGCGCGGCGCCCGCAACGATCGCGTCGACTACCGCAGGATGCACTTGCGGCAGGAAGACGAAATCGATCACGTGACTGCTACCCGCCGCACGCCCGGCCTTGAGCGACTCTTCGACGTCAGCGACCGTGCCGCTGATCAAGACCAGGTACTTGCCCGGCTGGACGGTGCCCGCCACCAAACGCGCGATCGGCGCTTTCTTGGCCATCGCATCGCCGGCGTGCATGCCTGCCGCGATGCTGCCGAACTCAATCAGCGCCAGTGCAACGGGCTCAGTCGGACGACGTGTCGTCGCGGATCGTTTCGGCATAAGAAAAACAGAGATTAGAGATTGGAGATGAGTGTCCTCACGAATCCAATCTCTAATCTCCAATCTCTAAGAAGCTACGCGATCTCGTGTATCGCTGCGGCAAACGGAGAGTCGGGCTGGCCGATCATCAGCGGCACGCCCTGCCCGAACGCGGCCGGCTGCGATTCGTCATACGGCAGCGACACGGCCAGCGGCCGATTGAGCGCCTTCTCAATGGCTTGCTGTGTCAAGCCCGGGCGCGGAGCGACCTGGTTGCTCACCAGCGCGATTTTATCGTCGCCGATGTTGAGCGCTTTAAGCGCGCGCAGCGTGGCGAGCGTCGATTGCAGC
>JBOGUH010000276.1:0-12085 GCA_050695975.1 Anaerolineae bacterium | reverse complement strand
GACGAGCGTGCGCCGCACGCTGCGCTGCACGGCGCGGAACACCGCATCGCTGCTGCGAAAGCGCACTTCGGTCTTGGCTGGATGCACGTTCACGTCGACTTCGCCCGGCGGCAGATCGACTCGCACGACGCAGATCGGGTAGCGTCCGACCATCAGCAGTGTGTGATACGCCTGAATGATCGCTGCGCTCAAGCCGCGATCCTGCACCCAACGCCCGTTCACGAAAATCGTCAGATCGTTGCGGTTCGCGCGAGACAGGGCGGGGGCGCTGACGTAGCCGCTCACTTCCGCTGACTCCCCCTCTCCCGATGACATTTTTCTCGTCATCGGGAGAGGGGGCCGGGGGGTGAGGGGGGTGAGGTCAAGCATCTGCTCCGCCACTTCCACCCCATATACCGCGACGAGCACGTCCTTCATCGATCCGCCGCCGGTCGTTTGGAATGCCGCGCGGCCGTCGTGCGTCAGGTGGAAACGAATCGCCGGGTAGGCGAGTGCGTAACGCGAAACCAGCGCGTCGACGTGGCGGCGTTCGGTTGCATCGGACTTGAGGAACTTGAGCCGCGCCGGGACTGAGTGGAACAGGTTCTCGACGGTGATGACCGTCCCAGCCGGCGCGCCTGTCCCACTGCGATCGACGATCGTCCCAGCCTCGATGCGAATGCGCGACCCGACCGGCTCCGATCGCGCGCGCGACACGCACATCACCTGCGCGACAGACGCGATCGACGCCAGCGCCTCGCCGCGAAAGCCGAGTGTTTGGATGCGCGAGAGATCATCGATTGTGAAGAGCTTGCTGGTTGCGTGTCGAGAGAACGCCAGCTCGAGTTCGTCGGTGGGGATGCCAGCGCCGTTATCGGACACGCGAATCAGCCGCCGTCCGCCTTCGCGCGTCTCGATCCGGATGTCGGTCGCCCCCGCGTCGATCGCGTTCTCGACCAGCTCTTTCACAACCGAAGCGGGCCGCTCGACGACTTCTCCGGCGGCGATCTGCGAGGCCAGCTCAGGTGAGAGGACTCGAATGGGCATGGGCGGATTCTACCACAAAACCCCTTGACAGGAGACTAAAACGCCGATATACTGACTCTCAGTCAGTAATTGACCAGCGGTTTGTTTAAGGGTAGTCGTGGCGATCAAACGAGCGAAGAACGGTCGGTCGGCGGTGACCGCCTCCCGGCGCGAGCGGGAGAAGGCGCAGCGCCGCGATGACATCTTGCAAGCCGCGCGCGAGGTGTTCTTCGAGCGCGGCATTCACCACGCCACTGTCGACGAAGTGGCCGAACAGGCCGAAGTGAGCAAGGGCACAGTCTACCTGTATTTCGATACGAAGGAGACCATCCTTGCTCATTTGCTTTTAGAAGGATTGGAAAAGCTGGTCAACCACCTCGAAGCGGCATTTGCCCCAGCCGAGTCATACTCCGCGCTCGATCGAATTCGCCGCCTGGCTGCGGCGTACTTGAAGTTCTTTCAGACCTATCCCTCGTACTTTCACCTGATTTCCGCATTCGATCGCGGCCGCTTTCAGGCCGCGATCTCGCCGGAACTCTACACTCAAATCCTGACTCGCAGTCTGCGCGGGCTGGAATGGGTAGTCCGGGCAGCGGAGCAGGGCCGCGCTGAAGGCACGCTGCGCGTGCGCGATACGCGCCAGGCCGCCAGCGTGCTGTGGGCCGGGCTGAATGGCGTGCTGGTGCTGCTCAATCACCCGCTGCGCCGTGAGATCGTAGCGTCGGATCTCGAATCGTTGTACGCGGCGATGACGGATGTGTTGATGAAGGGATTGGGTGTCAACGAATGGACATCGAATCAACGAATGAGCGAGTCAGCGAATCGACAAATCAGCGATACGCGATGAGCGATGGTGCCGCTACCGGATGAATACAAACGATGATCCGGTCACGAGGGGCAACGACGCCGAGTAGCAAGGAGGACGACGTATGGATAAGCAAACGTTAATCAACCTTCTCAACGAAGATCTGGCAGGCGAGCTGGGCGCGATCATACAGTACCTGACGTATGCGGCGAAAGTCACTGGCCCGTTCCGGCCACAGTTGGCCCAGTTCTTCATGGCCGAAGTGCCCGGCGAGCAAACGCACGCGCAGTTCCTGGCCAACAAGATCGTCGCGCTCGGCGGCGAGCCGACGACGCAGCCGCGCCCGGCGCCGCAGGCTCACACCCACCGCGCGATGCTGGAGGCTGTGTTGGAGGCCGAACGGAAGGCTGTCCAGGATTATACGCAGCGCGCCAAGGCGGCCGAAGAGTTTGGAGACAAGGGGCTGCAAATTCAACTCGAGAATATTGTCGCAGATGAAACCGGTCACTTCGAGGAGACCGAGCGCATCCTGCGCGAGTGGCCGCTGTAGAGGACGAAGGACGAATGACCGACGACGAATTCGTCATTCGTCTCCGTATCGGTTCGTTATTGCGATGAGCAAGGAGAGCCATATGAAGGACGTTGTAATTGTCGATGGGCTACGCACGCCGGTGGGGAACCACGGCGGCGCGCTGCGCGACATCACCGCGCCTGTTCTGGCGCAGACCGTCATGCAGGGCATTCTAGATCGGACGAAAATCGATCCGGCTTCGATCGACGAGGTGATCTTCGGCTGCATCGCCCAACCGTCGGAAGCGCCGAATATTGCGCGTGTGGCAGCGCTGATGGCCGGCATCCCTAAAAAAGTGCCCGGCTACACGGTGGCCCGCAACTGCAACAGTGGGATGGATGCAATCGTCGCCGCATACAAGAACATCGTCATCGGCGACGGCGACATTTACCTGGTTGGCGGCGTCGAGTCGATGAGCAACATCCCGTACGTACTTAAGGGCGTGCGCTGGGGGCTCAAGCTGCGCCACGCGCAGCTGACCGATGCGATGTGGGAGGGGTTGACCGATCCGATCTGTGGCCAGCTGATGGGCCGCACGGCCGAGAACCTGGTGGACGAGTTTGAGATCACGCGCCAGGAACAGGACGAGTTCGCAGTCAGCTCGCACAAGAAAGCGTTCATGGCGACCCGCACCGGCAAGTTCAAGGGTGAGATCGTCCCTGTCGAGGTGGTGAAGAAAGCAGCGGGGCAGGAAGTCGCCCGCGAGCAGATTACCCAGGACGAGACAATCAATCCCGCGTTGTCGGTTCAGAAAGCCGCTTTGTATCCCGCCATCTTCAAAGAAGGGGGGACGGTGACACCGGCCAACGCGTGCGGCATCAGCGACGGGGCCAGCGCGATGCTGATCATGTCGGCCAGCAAGGCCACACAGCTCGGCTACACACCGATGGCGCGCATCGTGTCATACGGCTACGCCGGCGTCGAGCCGCAGCGTATGGGTATCGCGCCCGCTTATGCAGTCCCTAAAGCGTTAAACAAGGCCGGACTGACCCTGGCCGATATGGACCTGATCGAAATCAACGAGGCTTTCGCCGCGCAGGTGCTGGCTGTCGGGCGCGCGCTGAACGATCACGGTTGGGACTGGAACAAGGTCAACGTCAACGGCGGCGCGATCGCGCTGGGTCACCCGGTCGGATCGAGCGGCTGCCGCATCGCGGTGACGCTGGCGCACGAGATGCGGCGACGCGGATCGCGCTACGGCCTGGCGACGTTATGCGCGGCGGGTGGACAGGGGTCGGCGTTAATTGTTGAGCGGGTGAATGGGGCAACGGACAGATAACGGACACATGCGGTGCAGCGGGAGCACTGCACCGCATGTGTGCTCCCGTAAACCGATGCTGTTGCGTGATTCGCCTTGTGAGTTAAGCGATGCGCTATCTGCTATCGGCCATCGGCGATATGCGATACGCGATTAGCCATGAACGGTTTAGACCCGAACGAAGTCCGATTTTTTAGCGGCAGTTCCAATCGGCGGCTGGCCGCCGACATTGCCGACTGCTTGAACGTGCCGCTGGACGCGACGCACATCTCGCGCTTCAGCAACGACAACCTGTACATTCAGCTGGGCGCCAGCGTGCGATCGCGCGCTGTCTTCATCGTTCAATCGCTCTCGCCGCCCGTGAACGATCATCTGGTCGAGCTGTTGATGATGCTGGACATCGCTCGAAGCGCGGCCGCGAAGGAAGTTCACGCGATCATTCCGTACTTCTCCTTCGCTCGGTCGGACAAAAAAGATGCGCCGCGTATCTCGATCACGGCGCGACTCGTCGCCGACCTGCTGCAGACGGCCGGGGCGACGCACGTGATGACGATGATGCTTCACTCGCCACAGGTTCACGGCTTTTTCGGCGTGCCGGCCGATCCACTCACAGCCCGACCGGTTTTTCAGGAATACTTCCGCGGTCGCGATCTTCCCGACACGATCGTCGTCGCTCCGGACGTCGGCCATATCAAATCGGCGGCGCGATTTGCCGAGGATCTGGGCGTGCCGGCGGCTGCGGGCAACAAGGAGCGGCTCTCCGACACCAGGGTCCGCATCACAGGCTTGGTGGGTCATCAGGTGCGCGGCTTCCGCCGGGCGCTGATCTACGACGACGAAATCGCGACCGGCAGTTCGGTGATCGAACTGTGTGGATTGTTGATCGAGCACGGGGTTGAAGAAATCGTGGCCGTGTGCACGCACGGCGTTTTCGTCGGCCAGGCGCTCGAGGAACTGGCGGCGGTTCCGCAGATCACCGAGATCGTCACCACCGATACGGTCTACACCCCGCCCGAGAAGCGCCTGCCGCATCTGCACATCGTTTCGGTCGCTCCGATCTTTGGAGAAGCGATTCGCCGCAATTACCTCCACCAGTCCATCGGAGACTTGTTCGTGTTTGGGCAAGACGAAGACGCGGCGCGTGAGACGTAAAACGTGCGGCGCGATACGACAAGCGATGCGTCATAAGCCATAGCCAAAGGAGACGACGATGTACATTTTCAAAGCCGCGGTGGTCGGCGCGGGCGCGATGGGCGCCGGCATCGCCCAGGTGATTTCCTATTCCGGCTTGCCGGTCGTTCTGAAGGACGTCGATCAGGCCATGCTCGATAAAGGCATGCAGCACGTCCACAAGATTTATCAGAGCCGCGTCGATAAAGGCAAGATGAGCGCGGGCGAGCTGGACTCGAAGATGGCGCTGATCACGCCTGTGCTCGACTACGGAGAGTTCGGCGATGTCGATATCGTGATTGAGGCGGTGCCAGAGAAGATGGCGCTGAAACAAAAGGTCTTTGCCGAGCTCGACGCGACTTGCCCCGAAGGGACGATCTTCGCCAGCAACACGTCGGCGCTGTCGATCAGCGAGATGGGCGCGGCGACGAAGCGGCCGCGCAAGGTGATCGGCATGCACTTCTTCAACCCGGCACACGTCATGAAGCTGGTCGAGATCATCCGCGGCGAGGGGACGGACGAAGAGACGGTGCAAGACGCGGTCACGTTCACCGAATCGCTGCGCAAGATCCCGGTCGTCGTCAAGGAGTGCCCGGGCTTCCTGGTCAACCGGCTGCTGATGCCGTATCTCACCGAGGCGACACTCGCGCTGCAGGAAGGCGCGGCGGCGGCGCAAGAGATCGATGGCGCGATGGTCGACACCGGCTGGCCGATGGGGCCATTCACGCTGATGGACTTCCTTGGACTGGACGTGTGCCACGAAGTCGGCCAGTACCTGACCAGCCAGTACGGTGATCGCCTGCAAGGCGCGATCCTGTTCGAGAAGCTCGTCCAAGCCGGCCGGTTGGGTGAGAAGAGCGGCGCCGGCTTTTACGGTTATGGCGACGCGACCGACGAGCCGGTCAAGCAGCTGATCGCGGAGATCAGCGGCGGTCAGAAGTTGAGCGAGTTCAGCCCAGAGCGGCTGATGTACCCGATGCTCAACGAGGCCGCGCGCGCCGCAGAGGAGAACATCGCCGATGTGCGCGATATCGACATGGCGATGATCGCGGGCACGGGCATGATGGTCAAGGGCGAGCGCATCGGGCCGCTGGCGCTGGCGGACAAGATCGGCATCGACGTGCTGGTGGCCGGTCTCGAGGACTTCGAGAAGAAATACGGCAGGCGCTTCCATCCGGCGAACAAACTGTATGAGCTGGTGAAGGAAGGCCGGACTGGAGAGAAGGCCAGGGCCGGTTTCTTGGAGTATGTGTGACGAGTGGCGGCGACGTGTGACGGGGTGACAGGGTGACAAGGTGACTTCGGGATGCGTCTTGCTCCACTGCCTAATCTCCAATTTCTAATCTCTCATCAGGAGTCCTATGGCTGACTATGTCCGATACACTGTAGAAGAACGCGTGGCGACGGTGGTGATCGATCGCCCACCGGTCAACGCGCTAAGCAAGCAGACACTGATGGAACTCGATGCGGCGCTCGACGAACTGCTGGCCAACGAAGGTGTAAAGGTGATCGTGATCACCGGCGCGGGGCAGCTGGCGTTCATCGCCGGGGCTGACATCGGCGAGATCAATGCAATCGTCAAATCGGAAGACCCAATCGCTACGTTTGAGATGGCTTCCAAAGCGGGGCAGGACTTGTTCAACAAGATTGAACGGGCGCCCAAGCCGATCATCGCCGCGATAAACGGTCCTTGCTTGGGCGGCGGGCTTGAACTGGCGATGGCGTGCCACATCCGCATTGCCGGCGATCGCGCACGACTCGGCCATCCCGAAATCAACCTGGGCATCATCCCCGGCTGGGGTGGCACGCTGCGGTTGGCGCGCATCGTCGGCCCGAGCAAAGCGACCGAGATGATTCTCACCGGCGATCAAATCACGGCACAGGAAGCGAAGGCGCTGCGATTGGTCAACCTGATCGTCCCCGGTGGCGAAGTGATGCGCCAGGCAGTCGGGCTGGCCCGCAAGATCGCGGGCAAGAGCGCAGTGTCCGTCTCGGCTGCGTTAGCGGCTATCGGCGCCGGGCTGGATGCCGATCTGCCGGCGGGCTTGGCGAAGGAGCGCGAGCAGTTTGCCCGGCTGGCCAGAAGCGAAGACGTCCGCGAAGGCGTGAGCGCGTTCCTGGAGAAGCGGCAGGCGCAGTTCAAGGATCGATAGACCTCACCCACCCCCACCCGGCTCGCGGGGGAGGGGAGTGAGGCCGGGAGTTCTCCATGGATTTCTCTTTAAGCGAAGAACAACAGATGTTCCGCGATTTGTTTGACGACTTTGCACAGAAGGAAGTCGCGAAGATTGCGGAGCACCTGGACAAGAGCGAAGAGCCGCCGCTCGATCTGCTGCGCAAAGCCGCTGCGCAAGGATTCCTCGGCGGGCCGATCCCCGAGGCCTACGGCGGCGCGGGCCTCGATCACGTCTCGTATGCCATGCTGATCGAGTCGATCGCCAAAGCGTGCCTGTCGACTGCGACGATCGTCGGGATGCACACCAGTCTGGTCGCTGAGACGATCCTCGACACCGGGACGGACCCACAGAAGGAGCGATGGCTGCCCGCGCTGGCATCCGGCGAATCGATCGGCGCGTTTGCGATGACCGAACCCGATGCTGGTTCCGATCCGTCCCGCGTCTCAACCCGCGCCGTGAAGGAGCGCAATGCCTACGTGTTGAACGGCGTGAAATCGTGGGTCGGCAACGCTTCAATTGCAGGTTGGCTGCTGGTGATCGCGGCGACGAGTCCGGGCGCGAATGGCAGAGGCCTGTCGGCGTTCGTCGTCGATTCCCAAGCCTCGGGTGTGAAGATTGGGCGCCGCGAACCGACGATGGGACTGCGTGGCTTGCCTATCCACACGGTCTATTTCGATGATGTCCGGCTGCCCGAATCGGATCGATTAGGTGAGGACGGCCACGGCCTTTCGATCGGGCTGCATGCGGTCAATCGGATGCGGCTGGCATTGGGCGCGGCGGCGTTGGGCTGCGCCGAGGGCGCACTTGAGCTGGGCAGGAAGTTCGCCGTCGAGCGCAGGCAGTTCGGTGTGCCGATCGCGACCAAACAGGCGATCGGCAACACCTTCGCCGATTCGGCCGCCGACATCGAGGGCCTGCGCTGGTTGGTGATGCGCGCCGCGTGGATGTCCGATCAGAAACAGGACAACCGCGAAGCCGCGGCGATGTGCAAGCTGGTCGGAGCGCGTGTCGCGCGCGATGTGGCGAATCGCATGTTACAAGTCCACGGCGGCTACGGCTTCAGCGACGAGTACGCCATCTCGAAGGTGTATCGCGACGCCCGCGCGTTGGACCTGCTCGGCGGGACGGGGCAGATTCAGCGCGTGGTGCTGGCGCAGGGTGTCTTCGAAGGCACAGGAGTGCAGATCACGCCATGAGCAAGCATATCGCGCGGACGCGCCAGATCGTCGGATTCATCATTTCGCAGATCGTCAACGTGCCATTCGTGGCGGGTGCGGCGATCACGCTGCTTCTGTTCAGCCTGCAGCCCGACGTGCCGCAGCGTCTGCTGGGCTGGGGTGTGTCGCTGGTTTTTCTCACGGTAATCCCGGCGCTTAGCCTGTTGTTCTACATTCCGCGCCGAAACGAGCCGTGGGCCTCCACTGAGCGCCGCCAGCGTGTGATGAGCTTCGTGTTCATGGCGGTTAGTTATCCGATCGGCTTCGTGGTCCTGAAGATCGTGCAGGCGCCGTCGATCTTCGAAGCGATCATGCTGACCTACGTGATCGTGGTGCTGGCGTTAATCGGCGTGAACCTGTTCTTCAAAGCCAGTGGTCACGCCGCCGGGGTAGCGGGACCCGTCACCGCGTTGATCTATTTTTATGGCCTGATCGCCGCGCCGTTGATTGCCCTGATCCCACTGACGATGTGGGCGCGCGTCAAGGCCAAAGGGCACACGCTGTCACAGACTATCGTTGGCGCGCTGCTGTCGGCGGGCGTGACGATTCTGGTGCTGTTCCTATACGGTTTCCGGCCCGGCGCGTTATAAGCGAGCCAAGGGGGCGTTGTCTATGGATTTTGAACTGTCACGTGAGCATCAAGCGCTGCGCAAGCTGGTGCGCGAGTTCGCCGAGGAAGAGATCAGGCCGAGCTCGAAGCGGTCGGATCGCGAAAGCAAGCCGCCGATGGACGTGATCCAGAAAGCGGCAGAGATCGGCCTGCTCGGCGTGCCGTTCCCACGTGACTATGGCGGTTTGGGCGCAGGTGAGATCGGCTACTGCATTCTGATGGAGGAACTCGGCCGCGTCGATACCAGCGTGGCGACGATCATCGGCGCGCACATCGGCATCGCCGTCATGTCGATCTATCTCGGCGGGGACGAGCGTATCCGCATGAAGTATATGCCCGACCTGTGCGCGGGGAAGAAGATCGCCGCGTTCGCGCTGACCGAGCCGCAGGCCGGTTCCGACGCCGCGGCGATCCGCTTGAAGGCGACCCGCGAGGGCGATTCCTACATGCTCGATGGGTCGAAGATGTGGATCACCAATGGCCCGATCGCCGACGTGATGAGCGTGTTAGCGGTGACGGATGCCGCACTCGGCGCGCGCGGTGGGGCGACGGCGTTCGTCGTCGAGACGGCCTGGGAAGGCTTCAGCGCCGGCAAGGTCGAACACAAGATGGGCCTGCATGGCTCGCCGACCTCGGCCATCTCGTTCGACAATTTCCGTGTGCCGCAGGAAAACGTGTTGGGGCAGGTGGGCCTGGGCTTCGTGTTGTTCATGCAGACGCTCGACATCGGCCGGGTGTCGCTCGGCGCGGCGACGCTCGGCGGGGCGCAGGCGGCGCTCCAATCGGCGCTGGAGTGGGCCAAGCTGCGCGAGCAGTTTGGGCGGCCGATCGCGCACATGCAGAGCATCCAGTTCATGATCGCCGATATGGCCGCCGAGATCGAGGCGCTGCGCTCGCTGGTGTATCGGGCAGCCTGGCTGGTGGACCAGGGCAAGCCGTTCATTAAAGAAGCCGGGATGTGCAAGCTGCTCGGATCGGAGATCGCCTCGCGCTGCATCGATCGCGCGGTGCAGATTCACGGCGCGCTCGGCTACAGCCGCGATCTCGATGTGGAGCGCGGTTTCCGAGACGCACGCATTGCCGAGATTTTCGAAGGCACAAACGAGATTCAGCGCATCTTGATCGCCGAGCAGTTGTTCCGCGAGGTCGGGGTGCGGATCAGGCCGTAGGGCGTATTGCGTGTTCCGTATTGCGTCAACGGAATACGCAATACGAAACACGTATGAAGGATCATCTCTATGAGGATCATCGTTTGCGTTAAGCAGGTTCTCGATCCACGCGGGATAGTCGTCAACCGCAAGGCCGAAAAGGTCTTCGTCAATCGCGAGGAATATTTTCTCGATCCGGCGAGCAAGGCGGCGCTTCAGGTTGCGGTAGCCGTGAAAGCAGCCATGTCAGAGTCGAACGGCTCGACGCCGCCAGAAATTGTTGCGATCTCGCTTGGCCCCGATCGGGTCGACGATGTGCTGCGCGAAGCGATGGCTTTTGGCGCGGATCGAGCGATCTTGTTGAAGGATTCCGCATTTGACAAGGCTGATGCGCTGGTCGTGGCGAACGCGCTGGCCGCGGCGGTCCGTAAAGTTTGCGCGTTCGACCTGATTCTGCTCGGCGCGCGCTCGCTCGATTCCGGTTCGGGCGAACTTGCGCCCCGGCTGGGAGAGGCGCTCGATCTGCCGCAATTGACCAACGTCGTGTCGCTCGATGTCAAGGATAACACGATCAGCGCCGTGTGCGCAGCAGGTGATTCGTTCGTTCGGGTGAGCGCCAATCTCTCGGTCGTGGTGTCTGTCGATCCAGCCGGCGACTGGAATCGCCTCACACAACATCCGAATGGCTGGCGTTTGATGGATGCATACACGGAGTGGCGGGTCGCAGTGTGGAGCGCAGCCGATCTAGGCCTGAGCGAAGACGACCTGCGCCCAATAGCAGTGAAGAAAGAAGATGCCTTCCCGCCAGAGCGGCAGTTCGGCACACGGGTGAAAGATGTGGCCGAATTAGCGGCGATGCTCAAGCGAGAGCGGGTGATTTAAACCACGAAGCGTCTAAGACACGAAGTTGTTTTGCGTTGTGTCTTCGAGTCTTAGTCGTGAATTCGAGGAAGTGAATATGGCAAAACTCTCAGTTTCCGAAACACCACACGACATCTGGATTGTAGCTGAGATGGGAAATGGCGCGCCCACGTCGCTGACGCTCGAAATGACGTACGGCGCGCGAATGGCCGCCGACATGATGGGCTTCTACGTGAAGGCTGCCGTGCTGGGTAGTGGCCTGCCCGATATATCGGCGAGCCTCGTTCAGGCCGGAGCCGATCGCGTGTACCTCATCGACGATCCGGCGTTCTCGGCGACAGGAGTCGCCTGCCACGAGCCGTGGTTGAAGGCGCTCAGCGATGTGTTCGTTGCACAGTCGCCGGAATTCGTTCTGCTCGGCGCGACGCCCGTCAATGAAGAGCTTGCGCCGAGGCTCGCGCAGCGCTTTAGCGGCGGGTTGATCTCGCGCTGTATGACGCTGCGTGTGGATGATTTCGATCGGGCGTTCGTCGGCCGGCGCGCGGTATACGGCGGCGACTATTACGAAGTCGTCGCCACCTCCGGCCCGGCCCCACAGTTTGCGACCGTGCTGCCGGATTGCTTCGGCCCGCCGTATCTGGATGCGTCGAGGTTTGGGGAGACGGAGAAGATAGAGATCGGAGACGATAGCTCCCGTAGCGCCTGTCCTGAGCGGAGTCGAAGGAAAGCGGAGCGGGGTTGGAGATTGCCACAGCTGGAAGCGGTCGATTTCCAAATGCCCAAGCCGAAGTTGGAGAAAGCCCGGCGGATCGTATCAGTTGGTCGGCAGGCCGGCGATGTAGAAGTGGCGAAGCAACTTGCCTCGATTCTGGGGGCGGAATTCGCCGGCGCCCGCGAGGCGATCGACGAGGGCTACATCGACGAATCGCGGGTGGTCGGCATCACCGGCGCGCGTGTGTCGCCCGATCTGTACATTGCGCTCGGCGTCCGCGGCGACACGCTGCACGCCTTCGGCATGCAGGACGCGCGCTTCGTCGTGGCCGTGCATCCCGATCCCAGCGCGCCGATCTTCAAGCAGGCGGATGTAGGGATTGTGGGGGATCCAGCAGCAGTGGCAGATGAGTTGATGAAGTTTCTGAATTACCCCTTGCTCCAGGCGAGCACACATTCCGCTGTCCAGGCGGCGTCGGCATCCGGCAAGGGCGGTTCGGGCGGCGCTTCAGCGTAGTTGATCGTCAGCGAATAGCGCGCCTCATCGTATAC
>JBOGUH010000275.1:0-1700 GCA_050695975.1 Anaerolineae bacterium | reverse complement strand
GTATACGCAGCAATACACCTCTGACCCCGGCGCATTAAGCCCAAGCGAAGTCGCCCAACTGCATATCGATCTCAGCCGGCTGCATCTCCGGCGCGATCCCCTCTCCGGTGAGGCCGTGGCCGAACTGGGTGAGGCCGTCAAGGTGCCCGGTCTAAGCCCGACCGAAGTCGCCGAGGCGTACGTCCTGCTGAGTGAGGTGATCCGCCAGCGCGACCCGCTGTCTGACGCGGCGCTGGCGGCGCTGCAAGCGGCCGTCGATGCGACCGATCAGAAAGACCCCAAGTATTTGAATCTGCTCGGCGACTTGTATCGCGCACGCGGCGACAGCGCCAATGCGCTGGCGACCTATGATCTGGCGCTGCGCCGCTCAACGGCCGACGACCCGAATCGCCGTCAGGCCTTGATCGGGCGAGGCGCCATCGCGCTGCAAGCCCAGGAATATCTGCTCGCCAGCGCGGCTTTCTCGCAGGCGCTCACGCTGTCGGCGGGCGACGCTGCGACGTGGTACAACTACGCCCGCGCCCTGGCGGCGTTGGGCGACGCGGGAACGGAGGCGGCTGTGCGCCGCGCCATTGAACTGGACCCGAATCTGGCTGTGACGGCGCAGACGACCGACTGGCAGCCCTATTTCGCTAACGCCGGCAGTGCGGTGAAGAGCCTGATCGACGGCGCGGTCTTCTACAGGCAGGCGCGCGCATTCCGCGATCAGGGAGACCGGGGCGCGGCCATAGCTGACTACCAGAAAGCGACGAATTCGGATCCGACGGTGGCTGCCTACTGGCACGAGCTCGCCGAGCTGCTCGCGCAAGAGGGGCGTTACGCCGAAGCCGTTGTGGCCTATCAAAACGCGCTCCCGCTCCTCACAGACCTGGCTGCTGTAAGCGTACACAACGCATTGGGTCAGGCGCAGATCCAGACCGGGGATTATGCCGGGGCGATCGAGTCGCTCACGAAATCGATCAATGCTCGAGCCGGCGCGGCGCCGGCCGTGGACTACGCAAGGCTGGCCAATGCCCATGAGTTGGCAGGGCAATTGGCTCTGGCCGCGGCCACCTACGGCGAGGCCGCGCGGCGCGATCCGTCTAATTTGGAGTATCCGTATCGAGCCGGCGCCGATCTGCTGCTGGACAACCAGACCGATCAGGGTCTGGCCGCCTTGAGTCCGATCATCACTCAGGGCGGACTGCGCGTCGAATCGACGGACGTGGTTGGCGTGCGCGACGTGCCTTCGACAAGTGGCGCCGTCCTGAAGACGCTGGCCGTCGGCGCTGTGCTGCGCATTACGGCAAACCCCCTGGTGAGCGAGGGCGAGATGTGGTGGCCGGTCGCCGATCCAGAGGGGACGGTGGGATGGGTGCGGGCATCAGGCGTCGTGCCGTCGCCACCGCCTGCCCCGCCGGTCATTCAATCCACACCGCCATAGTCAACACGACGTCTTTGTCTGTGTTTTAGACTTCGCAAGTCTCAAGGACTTCCGAAGTCTTGTCTACCGTTCGTAACGTTTACCTTTCCCCCTGCAACTATTCATCAGAAGGGCGATGATCCCGAGCGATGCCGAACTGGTCAGCGCAGTCCGACTCGGCGACCGCGATGCGTTCGGCATCCTGGTCGATCGGCACCGCGCGCGCGCCGTCGGGTTTGCGGCAGCCATGCTGGGCGACTTCGGCGAAGCCGAGGACGCGGCTCAGGAGGCGCTGTAC
>JBOGUH010000274.1:0-4839 GCA_050695975.1 Anaerolineae bacterium | reverse complement strand
TACACCGTCCACGTGTTGCACCTCGTCGGCCCGTGGCGAGACGCGCTGCGCGAATTCAGGCGCGTTTTGCGTACCGGCGGCGTCTATCTCAACTCGTACAACTACCGCTACTCGGATTCAGCCAACCGGCGGCTGCGTAACCACTGGCATGCGCTGGTCGAAGCGCGCGGATACTCGTGGCGCCGTCCTGGCGCGCAGGACGACGAAGAGGTGCTGGCCGAGGTGCGCAAGATGGGCGCGCAGGTCGAGCCGATCGTGGTCAGTCAGTGGACAGGCTCCGACACGCCACAGAAAGAGATCGACGCGATCGCCGCGCGCGTCACCTCTGACACCTGGAGCGTGCCGGATGCCGTGCTGGCCGAGACCGTCGCCGAGCTGCGCACCTGGGCCGCGACGCAGTACGCCGATCTGAATGCCCCCATCACCCTCGAACGGCGCTTCATCTTCGACGTAATCCATTTCTAATTCGTGCACGTACAACCTTCAGGAGATCGAACGGCTGCCGGAATGCTGATGCGCCCTCTCGCATCCACGAGGCCGAGGTGAAGCGAAAACTATCGATGTTAGCCGATGCATGGATCGGCATCCGCGAGCGCCTGGTCGATGCGCTATTCGGCGCTCATCGTGATGTGCTCAATAACGCAGCCCCGCGCCCGACCAGCGGCCCGGACATCGTCGCCGAGATGCGCCAGGCGCTCGACCTCATGGGGGCCGAAGCCTTCGACGCGCAGACTGGCCTGATCGACTACGATCGTCTCCGCCAGAGCGACGCGTACCGCCGCTATCGTGATGAATGCGCCGCTCAGTTACGCACGCTCGATCTCCATTCGCTCGTCACGCGTCAGCAGCGGCTGGCTTTCTGGATCAACCTGTACAACGCACTGGTCATCGACGCAGTGATCGCGTTCGGCATCCGGCGCAGCGTGAGCGAAGTGCGCGGCGGCATCCTCGCCTTCTTTCGGCGCGCGGCGTACGACGTGGGCGGGATGCGCTTCTCGTGCGACGACGTCGAACATGGCATCCTGCGCGCCAATCGAGGCCACCCCGCTTTACCCGGCCCGCACTTCGCGCCGGGCGACCCACGCGGCGCCTACACGCTCGACCCGATCGATCCGCGCATTCACTTCGCACTCAACTGCGCCAGCCGCTCCTGCCCATCGATCCGCGCTTACGAAGCCGATCGCATAGACCGCCAACTGGATGCTGCAGCGAGCGCGTTCATCAACGGCGGCGGATGCGAGATCGATCCGGCCTCAAGCACGCTGCATCTGTCGCGCATCTTTCAATGGTATGCAGGCGACTTCGGCGGCCGGCATGGTGTCATCGATTTTGTGCTGCGCTATCTCGAACAGGGCGAGCAGCGAGCATGGCTTGAGGAAAATCGAGGTCGCGTGAAGGTGCGATACCAGGCGTACGATTGGGGATTGAATCATTGATCCGAGAATCTTCGCGAATCTTCGCCAAAACTATCTGAACGTGGCTATCCGTTTACGGGAGCACCCTGGCCCGCCTGCGGCGAGCAGGGCGGGCTGCACCGCAGGTGTCCGTTGTACATACGATGCACCACTACCGCACCGCAATCACCGCTGGAACTTCAACCCACGAATTGATGCCCCATACGCCATCGGCGGTCCGCACCACCAGCCCCGCCGACGTGCCGCCGTCCAGGTTGAGCGCCGCGTCCAGATCGAGGTCGGATTGCGCCAGCCACGCGGCCAGATCGGTCAAGCTGAACGTGGGTTGCGGGCTGACGACGAACACAACCCGCTCGCCTCGATCGATCCCCACGACGCTGCGCGGCGCAACACGGCCGTCGTCGCGAATCTGATCGTTGATCGCTCCATCGCCGACCAGCAGCGTCGGGTACGACTGAACCATCTGGTCGAAGACCTCGTCCTGGCGGTACGGTTCCAAGATCAGTGAGCGGATGTGGACCCGTCCGGCTTGCACGCCGAACAATCCCCCTAACCCCTCGTACGTCTGGCCGAACGCTTCGCCGCCGGCGATCACCAAACCCAAGGCACGCTTGTCCGGATCGAAGAACCCGCCGTTGATCACCAGACGCGCTTCTCCCGCGTCGATCCATCCGCGCACATGGCGTGGATCGATTGGATCGTACAGCACGTGAAAGGATGCCGGACCTGGATCGACGCGAGCGATGAGTAGACGATCTCGGCGGCCCTTGTGGAGGATACTCAGTTCGCGCGTCTCGATGCCCGCGCTCACACTCAGCCAGCCGGTGTCGGCGGCCAGCGGCGCCTGGGTCGGGTCGGGTGGCAGAGCAGCATCGGGCAACGGATCGATCGCGCCGCAGGCGGTCATCAGCACGCTGATCAGCAGCGCGGCGATCAAGAATCGATCTCGCCTCACCGCGACCCGCCTCCGTCGACGCCGAAAACTTTGGGCAGCACGATGAGCGCGCCGGGCACCTCGCGGCCGGAGTCCTGACCCCAAACCGCGCCGCCTGCCTGGACTAACATGCCTGCCGAACTGCCGCCGTCGAGGTTGAGCGCAACGGAGAGATTGAGGTCGCTGCGATCGAGCCAGTCGGCCAATCCGGGGAACGTGAACGTTGCCGATGGGATGAGGACGAACAGGACGAAGCCCGCGCCATCGATGCCGACGACGAGACGCTCGGCCGGCTCGGTCAAATTGGCACAGGGACGAAAGATGCGCTCGATCTGCTCATCAACGGTTTCGTATAAGCACGGATTGGCGCTGCCGCCCGGCAACAGGAGAAACGGGTACGATTCGATCGAAGCGATGGTACGGGTGCCATCCGTCAGGTGACGCTCGCTCACGCGCCGGATCGACACGCCCGCGCCGCTGACGCGGAACTCGCCCTGTATCCGGTGATAGCCGCGCCCATACTCGATGCCCTCGATCACCCATAGGCCGATGGGTGTATTGTCACGATCGAAGAAGCCGGCATTGAGCGCAGCCAGCGGCCGCTCGTCGGCAAACCACCCGGCGATGCGGCGCGGCCGATCGGGATCGTAGCGCAGCTGCATGTCGACGCGCGCCGGATCGAGCCGCAGCGCGAACACGTCTCCGCCGCGCCCGCCTTCGAAGCCAATCATCCGGCGAATCTGCACGCCCTCGGCAACCGTCTCCCATGCGGTGGGCGTGGTGGACGGCGTCGGCGCGCCGATCGGCATCGGCGTCGGCGTGGGTGGGCGCGATGGAAGAGGGATAGCCGTCGGACCAGGCGAGGCGACGATCGTGACGATGGGCTGCTGCGGCGAGCGTCCGCACGCCGCGAGGACGAGCAACACGATCACGAGCATGGCGCAACGGTGTTGGGACAGCAGTTGAACTGCTGTCCGCCGCAGTGCAACTGCGGCAACAACGGTCCGCAAATCAATCGCGGCGCGCGTAAAAGACCAAAAGCGTGCTGCCATATCGCCGCTCGTCGATCGGCTCGAACTGCTGCAGCGCGATCGGCTGATATTCGCGCGGGTGAATCTGGATGATGATCTCGCCATCGTTGGCCAGCCAGGCTGGCTGCGCGTCGATCGATCGGAGCGCGGCCGACCAGAGGTTCTTGTACTGCGGCGGCGCGATGTACACGTACTCAAAAGCCTGCGGCCGACCTTGGAGAAACTCGAACACGTCGGCGCGGACGATGCGACCGCGCTCGCTCAAGTGTGTGTGTTCGAGGTTGAAGCGGATCGTGTCGAGCGCCGGCCGCCCCTTCTCGACGAACACGGCTTCGCGCGCGCCCCGGCTGAGCGCTTCAATACCGACGCTGCCGGTGCCGGCGAACAGATCGAGGAAGCGGGCCTCGCGCACAGCGGAACCCAGGATATCGAACAACGCCTCTTTGACGCGATCGGTGACCGGGCGGGTCCTGTCGCCAGGGACGGCTTTGAGTTGACGGCCTTTGGCCGTTCCAGAGATGACGCGCATGCTGGCATGACTACGTAGAAAGATGCGGCGATCGTACCACGACCCACCGGCCTCGACAACTGCCTCACCCCCTACCCCCTCTCCCGAAGCGGAACTGGTCGCTTCGGGAGAGGGGGAACAAACTGGTTCATCTGCCGCTCCCCCTCTCCTGACGACAGCGCCCTGAGCCATGCTCTGAGAGCGTGTTTGGAAATTCGGCAAAGTGGGGCGTTGACCCCTTGCGAAGGATGCTGTTCTCCTTCGCAAGGTTGAACCCCCATCCCTGCGAAGGAACGCTTCGCGAAAGCCTTCGCAGGGAGTGATCTCAATTCCCAAACCGGCTCTCAGTGAAGTCGAAGGGTCGTCGTCAGGAGAGGGGGTTGGGGGGTGAGGTACGTTGACCATTCACTCGCTCCGCGTTATATTTGGCAGTAACGTATTTGGAATCGCATCAGCCGGGTAAAGCGCGACAACCGCACTTTGCTCACGCAGTCTCGAAATGACCAAGCATCCCGTTCTCAGCATCGAATCGATCCTCAACTCGCTTCCGGCCGGAAACGGCAGCGCCGGCGGCCAGATTGTCATCGAGCGCGCCTACCTCGTGGCCGACGAGTGCCATCGCGGACAGAAGCGCGCGTCGGGCGAGCCGTACATCCAGCATTGCCTGGCCGTCGCCAAGATCCTGGCCGACCTGGGGCTGGACGCCCCGACGATCGCGGCCGGCCTGCTGCACGACGTCGTCGAAGACACCCCGATCCGGCTGGCGCAGCTGCAGCGCGACTTCGGCGACGAGATCGCCAAGCTGGTCGATGGCGTCACCAAGCTGGGCCAGTTCGACCAGCTCGACGGGCGCGACATCCACACCTACGACGATCGCGAACTGGAATCGCTGCGCAAGATGTTCCTGGCGATGGTCGACGATCCGCGCGTGGTGATGATCAAGCTGGCCGA
>JBOGUH010000273.1:0-3947 GCA_050695975.1 Anaerolineae bacterium | reverse complement strand
ATCCCGCCCTGTTCGCTGGCTTCCGCGATCAACTTGAGTTCCTCAACCGAGTGCAGGTTCTCGTGGCCCGACGACCGGTGCAGGCCCAGCGTTCGCAGCAGGAAATTGCCGGTGCCGTTGAGCAGCCAGATAAACGGCCGGAAGATCGTTTCGGCGACTAACGTGGGTCCGGCCACGAGCAGCGCGGTCTGCTCCGGGCTTTGCAGCGCGACCGACTTCGGCATCAGCTCACCAATAATCACGTGGAGAAACGTGATGATCGCGAAGGCGATCGCGGTGCCGGCGACGATGTGAGCCGCCTGGCCGGCGATCTCGCCGGGCAGGAATTCAAACAGCGGCTCGAGCAAGTGCGCCAGCGCCGGTTCACCGATCCAGCCAAGCCCCAGGCTCGCCAGGGTGATACCCAGCTGCGTGGCGGCGATGAAGCGATCCGGGTCTTTGACGGCGTGCTGCACCGCGCGCGCGCCCGATCGGCCGAGCTTGACCAGCTCTTGGACCCGCGTGCGTCGCACACTGACCAGGCTGAATTCCGCCGCGACGAAGAATCCATTCACGAGCACCAATACGAGGATTGCCACTAATCCGATAACATCCTGGATCATGTTCAACTCTTTCGGAAGACCTGCCAGCCTTTGAGACCTGGCAGGTCTTTAGTCAAAACGCGCTCTGCCGGACAACACCACCGATGACGCCGGCGATCAACAAGGCCACGAACAGCGCCAGGCCCAGCCACTCGTTGCGCAGCGAGTTGAGATCGACGACGCGGCGTTCGAGCCCGTCGAACTCGACCGTGTAGAACGGGCACAGCAGCCAGCCCAGCATCAGCCCGCCCACGAAGCCGCCGATGTGACCCAGGTTATCGATGCCAGGCACGCTCGAGCCGATATACAGGTTGAGCACGGCGATGAACAGGTAATGGTTCATCCGGCGCCGGCCCACGTCGCCGAAGTGCCTGCGGTTGCGGACGAAGAACGCGAGCAGCGCGCCGACCAGGCCGAAGATCGACGTCGATGCGCCGGCCGACAGCGCGACGTCAGTGTGCAGCCCAAAACTGAAGATCGATCCGGACAGGCCACTCATCAGGTAGATGGCGATGAAGCGCGGCGACCCGAACAGCGCTTCCGCCTCCGGCCCCAACACGTACAGCGCGTACGAGTTGAACATCAAATGGACGATGCCGATGTGCAGGAAGTTGGCGGTGAACAAGCGCCAGATTTCGCCCTCGACGATGAGGGGCGCGACATTCGCTCCGAACCGAATCAGGACTTCGCCGTTTTCCGACCCGCCGGCCAGCGTCATCAGCAGCCAGATCGCTACGTTGACGGTGAAAAACGCCCACACCCAGCGCGGTCGTGTCAGTGGGATGCGCAGAGGAGCCGGCTGCGCCTGCTGCGCGGGCGGCGGAGAAGCGGGCGCGTCGGGTTGGCGTTGACTCACAGCGTCACCTGTCGTTGGCGGACGCGGCAATGTTCGGCGCGAATGATGCTCATCAGGTCGGCCACGGCCCGATCGAGCGAGCCATTGCGATTGACCACCACGTAATCGAATTCGTCCACGTGCGTGAGCTCTTCGCGCGCCGTGTCGAGCCGAACCTTCAGGTCTTCGGGCGTTTCCGTGCGGCGAGCGCGCAGCCGTCCGAAGAGTTCAGGCTCAATGTCGGCGGTCAAGAAAATCAGCACGGCATCGGGCGCCAGGCGGCGGATCGTCGCCGCGCCCTGCACGTCGAGGCGCAGGATCACGTCTTTGCCGGAGGCGAGCGCCTGGCGCACCTGTTGTTTCGGAATTCCCTTGTAATCGCCGTAAACAAAGGCGTGCTCGAGCAGTTCACCCTTCGCCAGCATATCGCTGAATTCACTCTTCGACACGAAATGATAATCTTGCCCCTCGACCTCGTTCGGTCGCTTCGGGCGCGTGGTGGCGGTGATGACAAAGTGGAACGGGTGGCCCAGTTCTTTCAGGCGGGCCAGCAGGCTGTCTTTGCCCGCGCCCGACGGGCCGGAAATGACGATGAGAAGAGGAGGGTGGGGCAGATGGTAGAGATCAGGCTCGCTCACGAGTTGCTCCGCGTCTCAGGATTCATTATAATTGCCAATAGCCTAAACTCAAAACCCCGATCGGGGCGGATGCCCTGACGAGAATCTTTGGAGTGTCACCGTGCCGATTTACGAGTATCGTTGTCCGAACTGCAAAAGGAAAGTGTCGATCTTTTTCCGCAGCCTGTCGAGCGTCGATCACCAATCGGCGCGCTGCCCAAACTGCAACAGCAGCGGGCTGCTGCGGCTGATGTCGCGCGCGCGGGTGATCCGTGGCGCGTCGAAGTCGATCGACAGCGGAGACGGCGAAGAGCTCGCCGACGACATGCTGGACGGGCTGGACGAGAACGATCCGCGATCGATGGGCCGCTTTATGCGCAAGATGGCCGAGGAATCCGGCGAAGAGATGCCGGCCGAATTCAACGAAGTGGTCAACCGGCTGGAGAAAGGCGAGTCGCCTGAAGATATCGAGAAGTCCATGCCGGAATTGGGTGAGATGATGGGTGACGAGGGAGGAAACGGCGGCGGGTCGGAAGAAGGAGATGACTTGTAGGACTGCGTATTGCGTAGCGCGTGTTGCGTAAACGGAATACGCATTACGCAATACGTCTAAACGATACGCCGTCGTTGAACCGCAAGACGCTTGACCACTTCCGCTCGTATATCCGCCTGCACATCCTCGACACTCCGCGCAGCATCCACGATCACCCAGCGATCCGGTTCAGCCTGCGCCAGCGACAGGTATCCTTCGCGCGCGCGGCGGTGAAACCCGATCGTTTCCTGATCGAGCCGGTTCCACTCGCCGCCGCTGCCCTTGCGACGGCGTAACCCCTCTTCTACCTCGATATCCAAAAGCAGTGTCAGATCAGGGCGAAGGCCGCCGGTAGCGAAGTCGAGGATCGCCCGCAGCCTGTCCAGATCCAGGCCGCGGCCGTAGCCCTGATAGGCCAGCGAGCTATCGACATAGCGATCCGATAGCACGACGCCGCCGCGATCGAGATGCGGGCGAATCACTTCGTCTACCAGCTGCGCGCGCGACGCGCAGTACAAGAGAAGCTCGGTCACCGGCCGCATCGACCGGTTGCGCGGCGTATGCAGCACCTCTCGCACCTGATCGCCGATGGCCGTGCCGCCTGGCTCGCGTGTCGCGACCACGTCATAGCCTTCCGCGCGCAGGCATTCGGCCAGCCGCGCAATCTGCGTCGACTTGCCACAGCCGTCCGGCCCCTCAAATGTGACGAATAGGCTCACACTTCAATCCATGCCTCACCCCCTCCCCCTCTCCTGTCCTAGAGGGACAGGAGAGGGGGAGGGGTCGGGGGTGGGGGTGAGGTTACTCTCGATAAATCCTCACCCGGCGATACGGTTCGCGCCCGTAGGAGTGCGAAATCAGGTTGGCCTGTCGAATCAGCTCGTGCTGCATCCGGCGCACGTCCGACGACTGTGGCGCCAGGTCGATCGAGCGAATGCCGGCCATGACTTTCCGGATGGCCTCCTGCGTCTCGTTCATCGCCATGGCATACGGGTCGGATTCCTCCGTCGACAAGCCAAAGATGTCTGCCAGCGCATTCTCGATCTGGGTCGTGGTGTTGGCGCGCAGCACGTACAGTGGCGTGCCGCGACGCTCCGCATCGGCGATCAGGCGCGACCGCTTGCGGTAGTAGTTCTTGACCGTGATGATCACGTCGGCCTTGCCGACCTCGTCGGTCAGGCTGACCGGCACCTTGAGACGCGCGGTCGTCTCTTCGACGCGGTTGCGCGCGACGCCGTAGGCATAGACACGGATCGGTTTGAGCGGCCCACGCTCACCTTGCGGCCTCATCGCCAGTTCGCCGGGCGCGGACACACTCTCTTGAGACGCCGGCTCCCGGCTCCGGCGCGGCTGTTCGCGGCTGAGGCCCGGCAGGCCGACCC
>JBOGUH010000272.1:0-4780 GCA_050695975.1 Anaerolineae bacterium | reverse complement strand
CAGCAGCACGCTGTGGCCTTGCTCGGCCAGGCAGGCGCCCAGCGTCAGGCTGGTGGTGGTCTTGGCCACCCCGCCCTTCTGGCTGCTGATCGCGATCGTGAGCGCCATGCGGTATCCCGGCCCGAGGGCACATCAATTCACAGTCCAGACCGCTTCGCCATTAAGGATTTGCTTGACTTGCTCGGGGAAGCGATCGGGATCGAGCGGTTTGCCAATGAAGCCGTCGAAGCCCTCCTGCCGGGCCCGGTTGAGGGTGGCTTCGCTGGCATCGGCCGTGACGGCGATGATAAGCGTGTGCTTGAAACGCGGTTCGGCGCGCAGCCGGAGCATCGCTTCGAAGCCATCCTCGTACGGCAAATGGATGTCCATCAGAATCAGATCGACCTTCGGCATGCTATCGGCGAATTCCAAGACCTGCCAGCCGGACGCCTTCCACTGACACTGCCTGACGCCTAAAAAGGCCATCAGCCGGGCTACCAGGACGAAGTTCTGAATGTTGTCTTCGACGATCAGGACGTGGGCGTCGGAAGGCGTGATCGACGGACGGACAGCGGTGTCAATTGGATTCATGGCTGTTCCTCGAGAGGAATTTGACGACCTGCTCCGGCAGCAGGTCAATATCGATCGGTTTCTGGATGTACCCGTCGCAGCCGGCGGCCAGGCTCTTCTCGCGATCACCTTGCATCACGTTGGCCGTCATGGCAATGATCGGGATACGCGCCAGCCGCGGCATCATCCTGATGCGCGAGGTCACTTCGTAACCGTCCAGGCCAGGCAGGTTGATATCTATTATGATCAGGTCGGGCAAGTTTTCTTCAATCGCACGCAGTCCGGTCCAGCCATCTACCGCCTCGATCAACGTGTAGCCTTCGGCTGTGAGGACACGGCGCACCAGCGTCCGACTCTCAGAGTTATCTTCGATATACAATATTCGCTTACCGGTCATGGTCTCGTTCTAGCCACTCCGCGCCGCCTGACGGGATCACTCAAAACGTTATTTCGAGATAAGCCTGCATCCTTCGACTACGCGGCGGGCGCATTCTGAGCAGAGCGGAGTCGAAGAACGTGCCCGCCGCTCCGCTCAGGATGCTTCGAGGGGTCAAAATCCGTTATCCCGAATTCGCGCGCCTCAAAGGGCCGACTACAGTGCACGGCTCATCAAGCCACGGTCAGAATACCACGGCCAGACGCGGTTTTGACTTGCAGGAACATTGCGGGAGGATTGCGAATACGTAATTACCGGAAGGGGGCAGGCAGCCGGTCCAGTCAGAGGGCGATGCGGATTACTGACTGCGCGGCGGGCGAGGCTCGGGGACGAGCATGTAGCCGGCGGCGCGCACGGTCAGCAGCCGCTCCGGGCTATCCGGATCGGATTCGATCTTTTGGCGCAGGCGGTGAATGTGCACGCGCATGATCGGCCGCGCCTCGTGCTCGGTCGTATCATAGCCATGCACGGCGCGGACGAGCTCACGGCACGAGACGACGCGGTCGGCGTGCTGGGCCAGGTAAGCCAGCGTGTCGAATTCGGTCGGTGTGAGCACGAGCGGCCGGCCGGAGGCATGCGCTTCGCGCCGCTGCAGATGGATGCTGATCGGCCCAATGTGGATCAGGCCGGACGGGGCCGCCAGCGGAGCCCGATCGCCAGCCGGCGGTTCGCCGCCCCGGAGCGCGCTGACCGTCTGCTCCATCAACCCGACCAGGTTCTGCCGCCGGATGTACTCCTGGCGCTTGATCAACCCGCGCTCGACCACTTCGACAATAGCGCGCGGCTGTGCCGGTTTGAGCAGGTAGTCGAACACACCCTGGCGCAGCGCGCTGATCGCCGAATCGACCGACGCATGCGCCGTGAGCAGGATGATGACGGTGCCCGGCGCGGCGCGCTGCGCCTCCTCGGCGACGTGCAGGCCGCTGATGCCGGGCATCTTCAAATCGAGGAGGATGAGATCGAAGGTCGACTCGCGCAAGTGGTTGATGGCTTCCTGCCCATCGGCGGCGGCGGTGACGTGCGCGCCGCGCAGGATGAAGATCTCGGACAGCGACAGGCGCGTGGTGCGCTCGTCGTCCACGATCAACAAACGTGCGCCGTGCAGCAATGTGCTATCGGTTGGTGTGTTCATCATGCACTGAACGCCTGCTACATGGCCTCCTGATAGTCACCACCACCAGTCTTGCACCGGTAAGTGGATGATGACTTCACAGGGCACACTAACGACGGGTTGGGCCGCCCGGTATGGTTTACGAGAAGAACCGCTCGTAATCATCATGGCTGCCTATCCAGAACCACGTAACGGTATCTCCCTCCCAAATGCCAAGAGCACGATGCCCCCGGCTAATGCGCACTGACCAGATGTTTTCCTGAGTGTTCATACACTTGAAATGCAGTGAAGGATGAAAGGGATTGTCTGCCCAGAGGCGATAGGCCTTTTGGGCGCGGCGTCGCGTGTTCTCGTTGAGGGACTGATACGCGGCCCAGAAGGAAGGCAGGGTATCGGATTTCATAGCTGGTCATAGTCCAGCGGCTTAGCCTGCCCTGCGGCGATTTCCCGCTTCGCGCGCCGTGCCGCGGCGACCAGTTGGGCTTGGGTCTTTTGAAATGCCTTGTCCCAGCGAATCTCGTCATGGATGTCTTCGAGATACTCGCGCAGATGCTCCACGATCTGATCTTGAGCAGCTTCGGGCAAGGTTTCCATCATTTTGACTATAGTCTCAATGGCTGGCGATGACATGGCGCAACTCCTATCTATCTTCCTGGGATCGTCTGTGTGAAGAAGTTTAACACTTATTAGAAAGTTCTGGCAACCCTGGGGCACTGTTGATTATTCACAATTGCTCCAGGCCGCGTCCCGGCGGATTCGGTGTCAACCCACGGATGACAGGTTCAGCCATCTCTACTATTTCATTCCTCCTGACAGTTGTCACGACCGGACTTGCACCGGTAAGTAGACGATGACTTTCAGGGCGCACCATGCGCTTGTTAGCCGCCCATACGATTGAATGATTGGTCTGAAGACATGATTCCCATGTGTTGCTAGAAATCCTCTAGATCAAGTGTGCACTCGACTTGTACGAACTTGCCGGACGTTGAGAAATGCTCGCTGCCTTGCACTACCTACGCACACGGCGGCTGGCTGGGCGGCTAACTTCGAGGTAGATGGTCAACGGAATCAGCCAGCGCCGCCAGCGGTCGTTCGGTGGCCACGCCCACCTCAACCGGCAGCCGGACGCTGAAGGCCGTGCCCTCGCCGGGACGGCTGTTAACAGTCAGCAGCCCGCCGTGCCGTTCAATGATGCCGTAGCTGACTGCCAGGCCCAGACCGCTGCCCGTGTGCTTGGTGGTAAAGAACGGCTCGAAGATGTGCGGAAGGACGTCGATGGGAATGCCCGGGCCGGTGTCGGCGAAGGTGACCTCGACCCAGTCGCCGGACTCCTCCAACCGGCTGACGATCGTCAACCGGCCGCCGCGCGTAGCGTCCATCGCTTCGGACGCGTTGACTGTCAAGTTGAGGAAGACCTGGGTGAGCTGATCGGCGGCGATGCGCACGCCGGGCAGGTCGGGCGCGAGATCGCATTCGGCGATGATTTGATTACGCCGAAGCTTCTGCTCGGCCAGCGCCAGCACGCGCTGGATGGCGCCATTCACGTCGCTGGACGCCTGATTGTCGGGCCCCGGCCGGTAGAATTCCAGCATGCGCTGGATGAGCGTGCTGAGCCGGTCGATCTCGTCGCGCGCCATCGACAGGAACTCATGACGCCGATCGTCGCCCAGGCCGGGTTCGAGTGACAGGTGCAGGCAGTTGGCCACGGCCTGCAGCGGGTTGTTGATCTCGTGCGCCAGGCTGAGCGCCAGCCGGCCGGTCGCGGCCAGTTTTTCCGTCTGCACCAGCTGCGCGTGCGAGCGTTCCAACGCGTGCGCCGACTGAGCCAGTTCCTGGTACAACCGCGCGTTGTCGATCGCCACGGCAATCGAGGCGGCCAGCGCGTTGAGCAGCTTCTCGTCGCCTTCCGTCATGCCGCCGGGCTTGTTGACCACTTCGATCGCGCCGATGATGCGCTCCTTGACGATCAGCGGCGCAGCCATCACGCTCTGAATCGCCATGCCGCTGGCTGCTTCAAATCGGCGGGTGTAGCGCGGGTCCGCGTTGCGCTGCGCGTCGTTGACGCGCAGCGACCGGCGATGCGCCATCACCCACCCGGCGATGCCTTCATTCGGCTGCAGGGCCTGATCGACGAGCCACTCGCCGGCCGGGCCGAGCGCTTTGCGGAAGCGCAGACGGCCGCTCGCTTCGTCGACCAGCAGCAGCGAGCCGACCTCGACCTGCATCACGTTGCGCACGCCTTGCATCGCCGCGCTCAACACCTGCTCGAGATCGAGCGTCGAGGTGACCGAGCGAATGATGTCGTTGAGCGCGCCGAGCTCGCTTTCGCGCCGACGCGTGTCTTCGTACAACTGCGCGCGCTCGATCGCCACGCCGATCTGCTGGCCGATCGCCGACAGCAGTGGCCGGGTGCTCTCGCCGAACTCGCGCGGCGCGCGCCACATCAGCGTCATCACACCCTGCACCCGATCGTGTCCCCACAGGGGCAAGGCCGCGATCGCCCCCAACGGCCAGCCGCGCCAATGCTCACGCCACCCGTCGACTCCGCTCAGGGTGTCGGCGCGCGCGACGTCCCCCAGCAACACGACCGTTCCGCGCGCGGCCAGCCCGTCAAACGACTCGTCCAGCGGCTCGGGTGTGCGCGCAGGCAGATCCTCGTTAAGCTTGCCGTAGCCGGCCTTCAA
>JBOGUH010000271.1:0-2498 GCA_050695975.1 Anaerolineae bacterium | reverse complement strand
CCTCACCACCCCGGCCGCCGATTCGAGTCCGAAGGCGCTGCCGCCAGTCAGCACGATGGCGTGCACTTTCTGAACCAGGTGCATCGGCCGCAGCAGGTCGGTCTCACGCGTGCCGGGCGCGCCTCCGCGCTGATCGACACCGCCGACCGCGCCGCCTACGCACAGGATGACCGTCACGCCGGTCAATGCGTCGAGGTCGTGCGCGTGTCCGACCTGGATGCCGGGGACGTCAGTGATTGAGTTCTTGAGGTTGGGCATAATGCTGTCTCAATGCGTATTGCGTGTTGCGTATTGCGTGATCGAATACGCATTCAGTGACGCTTGTGTGTCGGTTTCTCGCGACTTCGTCGGGCCGACCGGATCTCGATATCAATCTCAACCATCGTCATCTCGTCTACGCCGCGTGCCTGGGCATCGGCACGCAGTTGCGACACTGCTGCTTGCGCCCGCGTGCGTCGCAACTTCTTCAGCTTTTGTTCCGGTGTTTCGTCGTTGGTGTCGTCCATGAAGCCAATCTCCATTCACGTATCACACATCACGTTTTACATTTCACCTATGATACGGATACCACCACCCCTTCGGCTTCGCCTCAATATCCCAGTGCACGTGCTTCGTCTCGCGAAACTCGTCCAGCCCCTCCTCGCCGAGTTCGCGCGCGCCGCCGGTGTACTTCATCCCGCCGAACGGGCCGGCGTAGTTGTCGGTCAGCGGATCGTTGATCCAGATCGTGCCGGCTTTGACTTCCTCGTAGAACAGCCTGGCCTTCTTCGCATCGCTCGTATACAGGCACGCGCCCAGACCGTAGATGCTGTCGTTCGTCAAACGGATCGCTTCTTCGAAACTGTCGTAGGTCATCAGCGGGATGGCCGGGCCGAAGGTCTCCTCGGTCATGATCTTCATCGAGTGATCGACGTTTACCAGCACGGTCGGCGGATAGAATGCGCCGCGTCGATCGGGAACCTGGCCGCCGGTGAGCACCTGTGCGCCGCGCTGTCGCGCATCGTCAACATGCGCGATCACTTTTTCCCGATACTTCGCGCCGATCATCGGGCCGATGTCGGTGTGCGGGTCGAGACCGTCGCCCAGGTTGAGCGCCTTGACGTGATCGACGATCGCATCGGTGAAGGGCCTGGCGATGTTGCGCGGCAGGTACACGCGCTCGGTGCTGGTGCACACCTGGCCGGCGTTGATCAATGCGGCATAGGCGACCGCGCGCGCCGCCAGTTCCGGGTCGGCATCCTCGGCGACGACGAAGGCATCCTTGCCGCCCAGTTCGAGGTGCGTCTTCTTCATCATCGGCGCGGCGACGCTGGCGATCTTCTGGCCTGTCGAAAGCGATCCGGTGAAGGCGATCGCCGGCACATTCGGATGCGCGACCAGCGCCGCGCCGGTCGTGCCATCGCCGGTGACGACGTTGACCACACCCGGCGGCAGGTGATCGAACGCGATCTCGCACAGCCGCAGCATTGTCAGCGGCGCCATTTCGCTCGGCTTGATGACGACGGTGTTGCCCGCGGCCAGCGCCGCGGCGACCTTCCAGGCCATCAGCAGCAGCGGATAGTTCCACGGCACGATGCAGCCGGCAACGCCGTACGGCTCTTTGAGCACAAGCGAGAGCTGGCCGTGTTCGGGCGAGGGGATCACACGCCCGCGCGAGTGACGGCCCAGTTCGGCGTAATAGTCAAACGTCGAATACGTCCACGTCACTTCTTCTTCGTTTTCGGGGACGGGCTTGCCTTCTTCCCGTGTCAGCGCGTGGATGATGTCTTCGGCGCGCGCACGCATCCTGCGCGAGACTTCGTGCAGCAGTTCAGCCCGCTCGGTCGCTGAGATGCGCTTCCATTCATCGAACGCGGCTGATGCCGCCTCGACCGCGTCGTCGACATCTTCGGCTGTGCCGAGCGGCACGCTGTCCAGCACATCTTCGGTGGCCGGGTTATGTACGACGATTTCACGCGTCGCATGACCAGGCGTGAACTGGTTGTTGATGAAGTGCGATTTCATGTCTTCCCCCAGTGGATGGCGATCATGCCGAACATCCGGCGGCGGAAGCCGATCCCTTGAAATCCGGCCTGTGTCAGATGCTCGGCCAGTTCTTCAGCCGACAAGAAGCGCTCGGTCGAATCCGACAGGTAATTGTAAGCGTCGCCCTGACCGGTCAACAGTCGGCCTAGCGTGGGGATCACTCGATGCACGTGAAACCGAATGAATGGAGACAGCATAGTGCGTCGAGGGCGAGTGGTATCGAGCGCGACCCAGCGCCCGCCGGGTTTGAGTACGCGAACCTGCTCGCGCAGGGCAAGCGGGATGTCGATCACGTTGCGCAGCAGAAAGCCAGACACGACTGCGTCGAACGTGCTGTCGGGGTAGGGCAGGCGCAGCGCGTCACTCGCCGACCAATCTTTGACTGAATTGCCCAGCCGGCGCTTGCCGGCGAGCATCATCTCCAGCGTGAAATCGGCGGCGAGCGGTCGGCAAGTCGGGCACTGGCGAAGCGC
>JBOGUH010000270.1:0-5222 GCA_050695975.1 Anaerolineae bacterium | reverse complement strand
ACTGTCGAGGACGGCGTATTTCTGGGGCCAGGTGTGGTCCTGACGAACGACAGAACTCCACGCGCGATCAACCCCGATGGCTCGCTGAAGACCAGTGGCGACTGGCAAGTTGGGCCGATCAGGGTTTGCTACGGCGCGTCGATCGGCGCGGGTGTCATCGTGCTCCCCAACATCACGGTCGGCCGGTTTGCCATGGTTGGCGCCGGCGCGGTCGTCACACGCCACGTGCCCGATCATGCCATCGTCTTTGGCGTGCCGGCGCACCTGGTTGGATACGCCTGCCGCTGCGGGTTGGAGTTGAAGGAGTCGATCGAGCAGGGACGCAGCGTGTGGACGTGCCCCAAGGATGGCGAACGCTACGAGTTCTGAGGCCAGGGCATGAATCTCAAAGAGACCCCGTATTGGTGGACCACTGCGCCCGATCTTCCCGACTATGCCGATCGCCCGCTGCCCCAGCGCGTCGACGTGGCCGTAATCGGCAGCGGCTACACTGGTTTGTCCGCCGCGCGGCAGCTGGCCCGATCGGGCGCATCGGTGGCGGTGTTGGAGAAAGAAACGATCGGCTGGGGCGCGAGTTCGCGCAACGGCGGGCAGGTGCTGACGGGTCTGAAGGTGGGCGCCGGCGCACTGATCAAGAAGTTTGGGCGTGAGCGGGCGCGCGCGCTGTACGCGGCGTCACTGGCCTCGATCGAGTACGTCGAGAACCTGATCGCCGAAGAGCGTATCGACTGCGATTACCAGCGTGCCGGCCATATCGAAGCGGCGTTCAAGCCGGCGCACTTCGAGCATTTCAGGCGCGCCCAGGAGGTACTGGCGCGTGAGTTCGACCACCCGGTACGGCTGATCGCGCGAGCCGAGCAGCGAGGCGAGCTCGGTTCGGATTTCTATTACGGTTTAATGGTTGATGATCGTAGCGGCGGAGTACATCCGGCCAAGTATGTGCGCGGACTGGCGATGGCGGCGGCGCGCGCCGGAGCCGACCTGCACGAGAAGACTGCGGCGCTCGCGATCGAGTGGAACGGATCGGGGTTCAAGGTCGCAGTTGGGCGCGGAACGATCGCCGCGAAAGATGTGCTGGTCGCGACGAACGGCTACACCGATGCCGCGGCGCCGGCGTTGCGCCGGCGCGTGATCCCGATCGGATCATACATCATCGCCACCCAGCCGCTCTCGCCCGAACAGGTTGCCCGCATCCTGCCGCGCCGGCGCATGGTGTTCGACTCCAAGAATTTCCTGTATTACTTCCGCCTGTCGCCCGACAACCGCATGCTGTTCGGCGGCCGGGCCCAGTTCACGCCTTCCACCGCCTACAGTACCCGTCAGAGCGCCGCAATCTTGCGGCGTGGCATGCTCGATGTCTTCCCCGATTTAGCAGGCTTAGAGGTGGAACACGCGTGGAGCGGCAACGTGTGTTTCACCCTGGACATGTTCCCACACGCCGGTCAGCTGGACGGTGTTCATTACGCGATGGGCTACGGCGGTCATGGTGTGGCGATGGCGACGTACCTCGGCGCCAAGGTGGCCGATGTGATATTGGGGAAAGAGGATCACAACCCGTTCCGCGATCTGCGCTTCCGCGCGATTCCGTTCTACAACGGCCGGCCATGGTTCCTGCCGTTTGCTGCGGTGTGGTTCAAGTTTCTGGATTGGATTCAATAGATGGGGGATTCGGAGCCCCATTCGCTTGTGGTATAATGACGCGCGGAACAGTTGTTCCGCGTTTTTCTTCGCTCGTTTCTCCGCATCTGATAATCGACTGAATCTATTCTGCTCGGCCACCGTGTCCCTTCGGCTATGCTCAGGGCAGGCCGCGCGGCGGCGCGCGATGCGGACGAGGACGCGGACTGGAAGCATTTTCAGAACAGAGGCCGTTGCGATGTCTTTCGTGCACCTTCACGTCCACAGTGAATACTCGCTCCTCGACGGCCTGAGCGATCCGAGCCAGATTGTCAAACGCGCCAAAGACCTTCACCAGCCGGCGGTCGCGTTGACCGATCACGGTGTGATGTACGGCGTGATCGATTTCTACAACGCAGCCCGGATAACCGGGATCAAGCCGATCATCGGTATGGAAGGCTACCTGGCGCGCCGCACGCGGCACGACCGCGATCCACAAAAAGACAAGTCGCCGCACCACGTGCTACTCCTCGCGCAGAACGACATCGGCTACAAGAACCTGCTGCAGCTGGCCTCGCTGTCGCAGCTGGAAGGTTTTTACTATCGCCCCCGCATCGACAAAGAGATTTTGGAGCGTTATGCGCAGGGCCTGATCGTGACCACCGGCTGCGGATCAGCGGAGATCCCGCGCCTGATCCAGAACGGCCAGATCGATCAAGCCCGCCAGGCGATGGCCTGGCACGTCGACGTGTTCGGGCGCGACCGCTTCTTCGTCGAACTGCAGCTGCACGAGGGCATCCCACACCTCGTCGAGATCAACAAGCAGTTGCTGGCGCTGGGCAAAGAGTTCGGACTGCGGCCGGTCGCCACCAACGACGCGCACTATCTTCGCGCCGAGAACGCGCGCGCACAGGACATTCTGTTGTGCATCGGCACCGGCTCGCTGGCCTCCGAGCCTAACCGTATGAAGATGTCCGACACATCCTACTACCTCAAAAGCGCCGAAGAGATGGCGGCGCTGTTCGGCGATGTGCCTGAGGCGCTAAGCAATACGCTGTTGATCGCCGAAATGTGCTCGGTCGATCTCGATCCCAAGGGCTACCACCTGCCCGAATTTCCTGTTCCCGACGGCTACACACCGGAAACCTACCTGCGCCGGTTGTGCGAGGACGGACTGGTCAAACGCTACGGCTCGCGCGCGTCCGATCCCGAAGTCCGCCAGCGGCTCGACTACGAGCTGAAGGTGATTCACCAGATGGGCTTCGATACGTACTTTTTGATCGTCAGCGACCTGACGCGCTACGCGCGCGAGCGCGGTATCTGGTGGAACGTGCGCGGGTCGGCGGCGGGCAGCATCGTCGCTTACACCACCGGGATCACTATCCTCGATCCGCTGCCGCACGGCTTGATCTTCGAACGCTTCCTCAACCCGGATCGCATCAGCATGCCGGACATCGACCTCGACTTCCCGGACGATCGGCGCGGCGAGATGATCGAGTACGCCGTGCGCAAATACGGCCGCGACAAAGTGGCCCAAATCATCACCTTCGGCACGCTCGGCGCGCGCGCGGCGATCCGCGACGTGGGCCGCGCGCTGGATGTGCCACTCGGCGACGTCGATCGCATCGCCAAGTTGGTGCCAGCCATTCCCGGCAAACCCGTCACCATCCGCGAAGCGATCGAGCAGGTGCCCGAGCTGAAGCAGGCTTACGAATCCACCGAGTACGTGCGGACGCTGCTGGACACGGCGGTCGAGGTCGAAGGCACGGCGCGCAACGTGGGGACGCACGCCGCCGGCGTGATCATCTCGGACCGGCCGCTGATCGAGTACGTGCCGCTGCACCGGCCGACCAAGAGCGACAAAGGTGAAAGAAGCGAAAACGACTCGGCGCTCGAAGCGATCACCCAGTTCGAAATGGGTGTGTGCGAGGCGCTCGGCCTGCTCAAGGTCGATTTCCTCGGATTGTCCACGCTGACGATCATGCGCAAGGCGTGCGAATTGATCGAACAGCGCCACGGCGTCAAATGGTCGCTGGACACGATCCCGACTGACGACCCGGCGGCGTTCGAGCTGATGGCGCGCGGCCAGGTGATCGGCCTGTTCCAGGTGGAAGGCGAGGGCTTGCGCCGCGTGCTGATCGAGATGAAGCCGACGAAGTTCGAGCACATCGTCGCGGCGATCTCGTTGTTCCGCCCCGGCCCGATGGAATACATCCCCACCTACATCAAGCGCATGCACGGCCAGGAGCCGGTCGAGTACAAGCATCCTAAGCTCGAACCGATCCTGGCCGATACCTACGCGATCATCATTTATCAAGAGCAAATCATCCAGATCGCCGTGCAGCTGGCCGGCTACGCGCCCGGTGAAGCGGATGATATTCGCAAGGCGGTCGGCAAGAAGATCAGGGAGAAGATCGACGCGCATCGCGCCAAGTTCGTCACGGGCGCGGTCAAGAACGGCATCGATCGATCGGTCGCCGAGGCCATCTATGGCGACATTGAATTTTTCGCCCGCTACGGTTTCAACCGGGCTCATGCGGCCGACTACGCATTGATGACCTGCCAGACGGCTTACCTCAAGGCGCGTTACCCGGTCGAGTACATGACCGCGCTGTTGACGGTCGAGCGCAACAATACCGACAAGGTGGGCCTGCTGATCGTCGAAGCGCGGCGGCTGGGCATCGACGTGCGGCCGCCCGATGTGACGCGCAGCCACATGGACTTCACGATCGAGTCGCTCGACGGCGGTCGCGAGGCGATCCGCTTCGGGCTGGCTGCCGTCAAGAACGTGGGCGAAGGGCCGGTGCGCGCCATCATCGACGCGCGCGCCAGCGGCGGACCCTTCCGCAACCTGGACGACTTCTGCCGCCGCGTCGATCTGCGCCAGGTCAACCGGCGCGCGCTCGAAGCGCTCATCAAGGTCGGCGCGTTCGAGGCGTTCGGCAGCCGCGCGCGGCTGCTGGCCTCGATCGACCAGATGTTGGGCAGCAGCAGCGCTGCTCACCGCGCCCGCGACGTGGGACAGATGTCGCTGTTCGGCGACGCGGCTGCCGGCGCCGGCGTGTCGGCGCTGGGCGGGCTGCCGCCGATCGAAGAAGCGCCGCTGCGCGAACGGTTGGAGTGGGAGAAGGAACTCGTCGGTGTGTACATCTCCGAGCATCCCGTCGCCCGGGCTTTGGCGCAGTCGCGGGACGTCGTCAGCCACCTGTGCGGCGAGATCGGCGAAGAGCATCACGACCAGAAGGTGACGCTGCTGGGGCTGGTGACGGCCTTCCGCACGACGATGACCAAGAAGGGCGAGCAGATGGCCTTCGTCACGTTGGAAGACGTGCAGGGCACGATCGATATCGTCGTATTCCCGCGGACATGGAAGCAGACCCAGTCGTCGTGGCAGCGCGACAAGATCGTCGTCGTGCGCGGCAAGGTCGACGCGCGCGGGCGTAAGCCGTCTGTGATCTGCGATTCCGTGAGTGATTATCTCAGCCTGCTGCAGCCGGCCGGCGCGCCTGCAATTCAACGCCCGGCACTGCAGCCCCGCGCTGAACTGAAGGTCAGCGAACCGGCGGCTGCCTATTCGATGCCTACCCCTGCGTCCAGGCCTGACC
>JBOGUH010000269.1:0-11750 GCA_050695975.1 Anaerolineae bacterium | reverse complement strand
TCTCGGTCTGGCGTGACGCTCGTCCCCAGCATTCGCTCGCTTTGATTGTACAGGATGATGTCCTTCAACACTTTGCGCTTGAGATCGGGCACCTGCGCGTCGGAGGCCGGGTAGCCGACCGGCATCAGCACGTACGGCTTCTCGTTGCTGGGCCGCTTGAGGAGCCGGCTCAAGAACGCCATCGGGTTGGGCGTGTGAGTCAACGTGACCAGCCCGGCGTTGTGAATCGCCGCGATCAACAATCCCACCGCAATCCCCACCGATTCCATGACGTAGTAATGCTTTTTCACTTCGTCGCCGTCGCGCTCGAAGTCGATCCGAAAGACGACGATCAGCGCCGGGGCGATCTCCAGAAAGGGCTTGCGCCAGTCGGTGCCGAGCGGCGCCAGGTCTTCCAGCCACTGCTGCGAGAAGCGCCGCTCGTAATTGTCGCGCTCTTCGATCTCGGCTGCCTCGCGGATGTGACGCTTGAGACCGGGGTCGGTCACCACCACGAATCGCCACGGTTGCTTGTGCGCGCCCGATGGCGCTGTGCTGGCGGTCAGGATCAACTTCTCCAGTAGTCCCTCGGGCAGAGGGTCTGGCGAAAAATCGCGGACGCTGCGGCGTTGGTTCATCTGCCGGCAAAATGCTTCAGCGCGGCGGATCATCTCGTCAGGCACGAGTCGAGTGGGGTGGTAAGGTATAAATGGATAGGCTGTGGCTGCGGCGCGATTCGACATCGTGCGCTCACTCCTCAGGAAAATGATGGGCGCATGTTGACCAGCATAACATTGTGCCGAATCACTCCTGTTCGTTCTCTGCAAACCTAATCACCAGCCGATCGTCCGAATCGTAGCGCGTGCGCGCAAAGAAGGGTAGGGCGTTCGGCGCGGCGTCGAGGATGCGCGGGATCATCGCGGGCAGATCTTCGACGAGCGAGCGCGAGGCCAGCTGATCGCGCCTGACCCATTCGAGCCTGCCTTCTGCGGAGGAGATGGGTTCGCCGGTGACATACTCGGCTGAGAAGACAAAGACGATAATCCCGACGGCGTCGCCGGCGTCGACGTTGATCACGCCGCGCAGCGACATGTCTTTGACGGTCAGCCCGGTCTCTTCCTGAACTTCGCGCACGACCGATGCCAGAATGTCTTCGTCCCGTTCGACGTGCCCGCCGATGCCGTTGTACGTGTTGGGCCAAATGCGCTTGGCCGGCGCGCCGCGCAGCAGCAGGACTTCGTCGCGCCCGCGGGTGATGAAGCACAGCGTGCGCGGGATGGCCGTATATCGATTTCGGTTCAGGCTGACATCGACGCCTTGCTCGGATCGCGGCATAGTAAACATCACAAATTAACCACAGAGACACGGAGCACACACAGGTTTATATGAAGTTTCTCCGTGTCCTCCGTGACTCCGTGGTTCAGTCACTTCGGCGTGTAGGGACGCGCGAGTTTTTCTTCCAGGTCGGCTTTGACGGCGGGCCATTCGGCGTCGATGATGCTGTAATAGACGCTGTGGCGGAGGCGGCCGCTGGCGGTGATCATGTGATTGCGCAGCGTGCCCTCTTCCTTGGCGCCGATGCGCAGGATGGCGTTTCGCGATCGCGCGTTGAGCGAATCGGTCTTGAGTTCCACCCGGATGCAGCCGAGCGTCTCGAAGGCGTGCCCGAGCATCAGGTATTTCGCTTCCGTATTGACCGGCGTGCGCTGCCACTTGAGGCCGATCCAGGTCCCGCCAATTTCGACACGATAGTTTGCTCGGTCAATGCTCATGTAGCGCGTGCTGCCGACCACGCGGCCGGACGCTGTCTCGATCGTGGCAAACGGCAGCTCCCATCCTTCCGTCTGGTGCTTCAGCGCCTTCTCGATGTAAGCGCGCATTTCTTCCGGCGTCGTAACCTGGTGGGGTGTCCAGCGCCAGATGTCCTCGTCCAAACCGACTTCGCACAGGCGGGCGTGATGCTCGAGCGACAATGGCTCCAGACGAACGTAGCGGCCTTCGAGTGTAATCGGTTGGACAACCATAGGTTCAAGCTTCATCGTAGGTTAGGAATTCACCGGCCTGGCCTGGACTCAGGGCTGGAGCCGATTAGGCCCTCGATACAAGTAAGTGACCTCGCGAACGTTGCTCTTGTTCAGCATCACCATTAGCATCCGAGTGAGGCCGAACCCATAGCCGCCATGCGGCGGACAACCGTACTTGAAAAAGTCGAGATAGAACTGGATGGGTTCCAGCCCGAGGCCCTTTTCACGCGCCTGGCTGACCAGCACGTCGTACCTGTGTTCGCGCTGAGCCCCTGTCGTGACTTCGAGACCTTTCCAGAGCAGGTCGAAACTCTTCGTCTTGTCGGGATCGGACTCGTAGCGCATGTGGTAGAAGGGGCGCACAGAGATCGGGTAATCGATCACGAAAACGAACTCGTGATCGAAGTTCTTCGCGACGTGAGCGGCCAGCAACCTCTCCGCCTGGGGATCCAGGTCGCCCTTTGAATCGGGTGGGAGCGTGTCCCCCTGCGCTTTCAGAATCTCGATTCCCTGTTCCAGGACGATTTTCGGAAACGGCACGCTCGGAACTTTAATCTCCACCTCGAACGTCTCGGCGATCGCTCTTCCGTGCTCGTCCTCGACGGCCCGCAAAACGTACTGCAGCCAACGTTCTTCCAGCGCCATCACGTCGTGGTGGGAATCGATCCAGGAGATCTCCACGTCCACGCTCGTAAACTCCGTGTCGTGTCTGGAGGTAAACGAAGGATTCGCTCGAAAGACGGGCCCAATCTCAAACACTCTGTCGAAACCGGCGGCCATCGCCATCTGCTTATAGAATTGCGGGGACTGCGCCAGATACGCCGTTTGCCCGAAGTACTCCATCGCGAACAGCTCCGCCCCGGATTCGCTGGGGCTTCCCATTAGCTTCGGCGAATGGATCTCGATGAACCCCTCCGCCATCCAGAATTGTCGCATGGCCATCTCCGCCGTGGTCTGTATTCGGAAGATCAGGAGGTTCTCCGGCTGGCGCAGGTCGAGAAAACGCCAATCCAGACGCTTATCCAGCCCCGTTCCCATTCGCCCGGTCAGATCGATGGGTAGCAGCGCATCAGCCACGGATTGCACAAGTATTCTCTCCAGTTGAACTTCAACTCCGCCCAATCCAACTCTGGGACTTTCGACGACGAGACCGACCACTTCAATCGCTGACTCCGGCGTAAGATCGGTAATGATCCGGTTGAACGGCGCATTTTGCTCGGATCGTTCTACGGCAACTTGAACCAATCCAGTGTGATCCCGGACGATGACAAACTGTACGGTTTTCTGGTCACGTATCGTTTTGACCCAGCCCTGGATTTTTATTTCCTGCCCAATCTGGTCAGGAATGTTCTGGATGAGTGTGCGTTTCATGGGGGACTTCCTCTCGGATACCCCGTGCCGAGGTAGGACTTTGCTGTAGAGGCGGATCATCCTCCGGCGGGAGCTCCTTGAGCGTGGCGATGGAATTCCGTTAGGCTGATTTTAGAGAAGACCATCGTATCGCGTAGCTCACCGTCGACTCCGTGGTCGTCATTTCGCAGGATGCCTTCCAGCAAGAAGCCGCAGCGCTTCGCCACCGCCGCACTGCGGACGTTCCTGGTGTCGCACCGGATTTCAACGCGATTGGCTTCCAAGTAGGTGAAAGCGAACTGGGTGATGCCGTTGACGGCTTCGGTGATATAGCCCTGGCCGGCGAATTTCGTTCGCACCCAATAACCGATCTCGAATTTGCGCACGTCCCAATCAAATCGGTGAAGACCACTGCCCCCCACAAACGTGTTCGTCCCTTTCACATAGAGGTGCAGGCTAAGGTCTTCGCGGGCCAGCCACTTCGCTATGTTTCTTCGGATGCGGATTTCATCGTCTTCGGCAGTCGGCGCTTCCCTGGCCCACGGCATCCACAGGCGCAGTTCGGCGAGTGACTCGCGCACGGCCTCGGCAACCTGCGCGCCGTCGCCGGGTCGGGGCGCACGGATCGTCAGCCGCTCGGTGTCGAACGAGTCGGGAAACTCCAACAGAATCGGGTTCATCGTGGGTGCGAAGTCCCCCTGGGGACCAACTCGGCTAGGGTTCGCAAGGTTAAGCGCGTCAGTGTTCGCGTAGCCATCAGACTATCGACGATAGTCAATACACTGATATTTTTCCCGGAGGATAGACTTGTGTGCAATCACCGGGGAAGGGCGGTCAAAAGCACCTGCCCGATCGCGAACGCATCCTGGTCTGATCCCAACTCGTCTGCTCCCGCTTCAATCAAAACCGCGATAGCATACTTCGGGCGGTCGATCGGCGTGAATCCGATGAACCACAGCAGCCGCGCTGGGCCGCTCAGCCCGATCCCGGCGTGCCAGGCCAGGTTGTCACTCTGCCGCATCGCCGCTGCGACTTGCTCGCCGGTTCCACTCGGCAGCACGCGGCGTGTGAGTGACCGATCGGCCAGTTGCCACGATCCGGCGATCGATTGTGTCCCCGATACGATACGCGGCGCCGGCATCTCGCCGCGCGCGGCCAGCGCGGCTGCGACGACGGCCATTTGCAGCGGGGTCATGGTCAGCGGACCCTGGCCGGCCGCGAACTCGCGCAGCGCTCGCGTGTCAGTCAGCGGGAGCGATCGCGTGATCGGCGCAGTGCTTTGAATCCCCGTCGCATTCGTGGCAGTCAAGCCCCACCTCGCGGCGATGTTCCACAGCGCATCGCTCCCCAGCACCGCGCCCAGGTCGGCGAACGGCGCAGGGCAGGCCGCCCGAAATGCATCGACGAGCGTCACGACGTCGGTCGTGTCACGGCACATGAGCTCCCGTCCATCGATGCGGAGCGGAGATACTGGAAACTCCGGCGTGTCATCCAACGCGGCCGCGCCCCGGCGCAGCGCTTCGCCCAGCAGGATGGGCTGCAGCGCCGTGCCGGGTTGATACTGGCCCTGCGTCGCCCGGTTGAGCAGCGGTGCGGACGGATTGGCGCGCAGCGTGTCCCAGTTGTCGTCGAGCGTGTTCGGATCGAAAGTCGGCTGGCTGCTGAGGGCGAGTATATCGCCTGCCGGGACTGACAGAACGACGATCGCGCCCGTCCGTCCTCGCTTTGCGAGCAGCGCATCCGCAGTGCGCTGGACGTCCAGGTCGATCGTCAACTGCACCGCGCGGCCGCTCGGACTGACGTGCAGCAGTCGATCGACGCGTGCCTGAAGTGGATCGACGCCCGCCGTTCCGCGCAGTGTGCCGTCGAATGCCTGCTCCACGCCGGATGTGCCGTAGTTGATCGAGTAATAGCCGATGAAGGGCGCCGCATCGGGATAGAGCGTGTGCCGGGCGTACGCGCCGGGCTGGCCGACCGTCTGGACGATCACCGCGCCGTCTCGATCGAGAATCGCTCCGCGTAGGATGCGCCGTTCGTCGAGCACCCGGCGCGGGTTGTCTTCGCGCGCGGTGAGCGACGGCCCGCTCGCCGCCCAATAGCCCAGCGCGCCGATCAGCAGCGCGAAGGCGATCAGCAGCAGCGCCGAGATGCGGTTGATGGAGTCGGGCATGAGGTTTAGCGCCGGCCGATGGCCCGCTTACGCGTCTTGAAGCGCTGCACGCCAGGCTCAGTCGAGGGCTCTTCGGTGACGTCGTAGTCGTTGCCGGTGATCCAGCGCAGCAGCCCCTCCAGCAGGCCGATCACGGTGAGGCAGCTGGGCTGCGGCAGGTTCTGACCGGAGCAATACACGCAGTCGGTCAGTTCGAGAATGAAGTAGTCGCCCCGATCGTCGAGCACGGGCGGTTGGTCGTCGCGCACGAGATCGACGTGGTGCAGCAGGCGTTCGAGGACGATGCGGGCGCTGCGTTCGGCCGGCAGCAGGCGCATCACCGGCCGCAGCAGCCGGAGCGCGAACCGGCGTTCGGCGCGGCGCGCCGCGAAGGCGCGACCCCAGCGGCGGAAGACCCCGCGCGCGCCCTGGTCGCCGAACATGCTGATGATCCCGGAGAACAACGCGCTAATGTCGCCGCGCGGGATTTCCATCTGGTCGTTATCCGGGGGGAGTTGATCGATATAGCGTTCGAGACCGGACAGCCGCAGCACGGCCGTCCGCCCATTGCGGCCGAGCAGGTCTTCGACCACTTGCAGCGCCCCGCGCATCTGCGCATTGGATATCCAGCGCTGCGTCACATGCGGTGTTGTTTCCCGTTCATTCATGCGTGATTATCCCTATGCTGGTTCCTGTCGGGAAACTCGTAGAACGGCATCCGTCGGGAAACTCGTAGAACGGCATCCCCATGCCGTTCGGATCAGGCGGGCATGGGGATGCCCACCCGCGTTTTCAGACAAGAACTATGCTAATCGCTATCTGCCGACACGTGCAGCAGCAAGCCGACCATCACGCAGCTGACCAGCATGGAACTTCCGCCGTACGACACGAGCGGCAGTGTGACACCCGTGAGTGGAATCAAGTTGATGTTGCCGGCCATGATGATCCAGGCTTGCATCCCGAGCAGCGTCGCCAGTCCGGCAGCGAGCAGCCCACCGAACACAGTGCGCGATCGCGTCGCCGCGCGCAGGCCGCGCAGCGTCAACAGCGCGTAGCAGGCCACCAACGCCACCGCGCCAACCAGCCCGAACTCTTCGCCGATCACCGCCAGGGGCATGTCGGTGTGGGCTGCCGGCACGACCGGATCACCCAGCCCCAGCCCCTGCCCGATCAATCCGCCTGCGCCGATCCCAATCAGCGACTGCACGACCTGATAGGATTCCAGTTTGGATGTCTCCCACGGGTTCAACCAGGTGTCAACTCGTTCGGTGACGCGATCGATCAGCCCGTACCCGATCAGCACGGCGGCGATCAGCAGTGCGCTCCCGACGAGCAGAGTGTGCCACTTCCCGCTGGCGAGATACAGCATCACCAGGAAGGCGAGGAACAGCAGAATCGCCGCCCCCAGGTCTTGCTGAATCAGCAGCATGGCCATCGCCACGCCCCACATCGCCAACATCGGCGCGAGGTAAGTCGGGTTCGTCAATCCGGGCGGGATACGCATCACCAACAGGAGATCGCGTTTCTCGGCGAGATACGAAGCCAGGAATACAACCATGAGCAGCTTCACGACTTCCGAGGGTTGGAAGAACACGCCGCCGATACCCAGCCACAAGGTCTGCCCGTACCCCGACGGGTTGACGCCGAAGATGAAGGTGGCTGCCAGAAGCGCCAGCCCGCCGACCAGCCAGGTGTAGCGATAGCGCCGCAGCCAGCGCAGTTCGCGCGGCGCGGCGGCGACCGCCAGCATGGCTGCGACGCCGATCGCCAGCCAGATCATCTGGCGCGGAAAGTCGCTGCGCGACAGGCGCGCCACTTCGAGCAGTCCCCAGCCAGCCAGCAGTCCCGCGCTGGGCAGAATCAGCGGATCGCGATCGGGTAGATAGCGGTTGAGCGCGACGTGCGCGGCAGCGAAGGCGGCAGCCCACGTCGCCGGCGCGATGACGTACAGGTAGGCGGCGAGCTCTAACGGGTTGACCCAACCGAGCTGCAAGAAGCCGACGGCCGTGAAGGCGCCGGCCAGCGCCAGCAGCGCCCGTTCGCGCGAGGGTGGCCTGGACAAAGCGATTCTGCGTTGGAAAGTGAGTGTGTCTTGCATGGGGAATGGGCGCTACGCAATACGCACTACGAAATTCGTGTTTCGTATTGCGTATTCCGTGTTCATCTTCTCGTCTTGCGTGTCTTTTTCGCCCGCAACTTCTTTTCAACCGGCATGTACTTACCGATGATTGGCGCCAGGTCACGCTTGAGTCTGCCGGGCACCAAATGTGCCGGTGTGATGATCGCCGAGGCCAGGGCCGTGTGCGCATCGCTCGACGGCAGGTCGCCAGCGGCAATGCGCTCGATGGCTTGCTTGGCCAGCGCGACGTTCTCATTCAGGGTGCGGATGACCCTCTCGACCGTCACCGCTTCTTCCGACTCGTGCCATACGTCGAAGTCGGTGACGTGGGCCATCACCGCAAAGGCGATCTCGGCTTCGCGGGCCAGATTGGCCTCGGGGATGGCGGTCATGCCGATGATGTCGAAGCCCAACTGGCGGAAGACTGTGCTCTCGGCTTTGGTGCTGAAGCGTGGCCCCTCGATGGTGACAAGTGTGCCACCCCTGTGAACGGTGCCGCCTGACTCACGCACCGCCTCGACGACGAGCGCGCTCAACTTCGGGCAGAACGGCTCGGCCATGCCGATGTGGACAACCAACCCGCCGCCGAAGAAGGTCAGCGGCCGGCCGCGTGTGCGATCAAACAGTTGATCGGGCACGACGACGTGGCGCGGGTGCAGGTGCTCGCGCAGACTGCCGCAGGCGCTGACCGACACGATGTGCGTCACGCCGAGCAGCTTGAGCGCGAAGATGTTGGCGCGTGAGTTCAGTTCGCCGGGCAGGATACGGTGACCGCGTCCGTGGCGCGGCAGGAAAGCCACGCGCCGACCGGCAAGCGTGCCGACGACGATCGCGTCGCTCGGATCGCCGAACGGCGTTTGGATAGTGTGCGCTTTGACGTTGGTCAGAGATTCCATCTGGTACAGGCCGCTGCCGCCGATAATCGCAAGCTGGACAGATTCGAGTTTGGGCATGTGCGTGTCCGGCAAAGGAGTGGAGATGTGTAGGAGAGCAGCCTTATTGTACCACGCTGGGTTTACATCGTTCCTTTATAGATTCCGCCGTCCACCTGCAGCATCACGCCGTTGACGAACGAGGCCGCCGGCGAGCACAGGAAGACGGCCACGTTGGCGAACTCTTCTGGCCGGCCCATGCGGCCCAGCGGGACGCTGGCGGTGATGCCGGCGGCTTCCTCCTCAGGCGTCTTGCCGCTCCTGGCCGCGCGTGCTGCCATCAGTTCCTCGACGCGCTCGGTGTACGTCCAGCCGGGCAGGATGCTATTGACGCGAATTTTGTCCGGGCCGAGTTCCTGGCTGAGCGTCTTGGTCAGGCCGATGACGGCCAGGCGGATGGAATTGGACAAGACCAGATTCTGAATAGGCTGCCTGACGGAGTACGACGTCAGGGTAAGGATGGCCGGCGCCGCCGATTTGCGCAGGTGGGGTAGGGCGGCTTTGATCAGGCGCACCGCGCTGAGCAGGGTGAGGTCGACGGCCTTCTGCCAGGTGTCCAGATCGATATCGATGAAGCTGGCCGAGGGCGGGCCGCCGGCGTTGGTCACCAGAATGTCGAGACCGCCGAACTTCCCGACGGTGGCATCCATGGCACGCTCGATGTCCTCTGGCCGGGTCACGTCCGCGCGCAGTGCGAGCACGTCTGCGCCAGTCTCGCGGCGGATATCGGCAGCCGCCTGGTCGGCCAACTCGCTCCGAGCGCACAACGCCACCTGCGCGCCCTCGCGAGCGAACTGCAGTGCCGTCGCTTTGCCTAGGCCTTTCGATGCCGCGGTCACGAGTGCAACTTTGCCTTGGAGACCGAGATCCATGTTTCGCTCCCCTTTTGAAATTGGTCCTGGAGTCTGGCGAATTTTAGGAAATGCTTGGCTGTAAGCTTTATCTTACCACGAAGACGCGAACATATGTAGTGCCGATATTGCACGACTGATCAGGCGCACGAGGTTCTGGGGCGACCCTGGAGGTCAGCGTGGGCGATCAATTCGATGCGTCCACCTCGAAGTGCAGGTGCGCATGGCCGATGCGGATCACATCGCCGGCGCTGAGGATAACCGGCGTGTCAACCATGTCGCCGTTCAGCAGCGTGCCGTTACGGCTGCCGCGATCCTCCAACCACCACTGGCCGTTGCGCCACAGCACCCACGCATGCTCGGCCGAGCAGTAGGTATCGGCCAATTCGATCAGGTTCGTCGGCGCGCGGCCGATCGACGTGATCGCTTTGAGTGGATAGGCCGCGCCGCTTTCGCTTGCGTCGACGCCCTTGATCACGACCAGGCGTGCCGGGCGCACACGGTCGGCGGGCGCGGACTCTCGCAGGGCGGCGCTGCGCACATCGCGCCACAGCAGGATCACGATCAATCCCAGGAAAGCGTACAGCAGGATGATGATGGCGATGCGCAGGAGGAGGAGAGCGACTTCCATAAAGCGAATGTTCAATGATCAATGTTCATCGAGATCATTCATCATCGGTGTATCTTCGAGCGCGATCAGTGGCTCGGGCGACGTGGGCGTGTCTTCGCCGAAAACGATAGCGTAGCCAGCCAGACTGATCACATCGCCGGCCTGCAGCATCTTTTCGGTCATCGGCTCGCCGTTGACGGCCGTGCCGCCGCTCGAGCCGGTGTCGTACAGCACATAGCGGCCGCCGCGCAAGCGGAGTTGGGCGTGACGGCGCGAAACGCGCGTATCGTCGATGACCAGGTCGTTGTCCAGCGCACGACCGAGCGTCATGACCGGCCGGTTCAGCGGGATGTGCCGTTTGCCGTCTAAGATCAAGAACGACTGGATGCGCTGGACGTTGGAGATTGCCTGGCGGATCTCGTCGGCGGCGATCTCTTGCGTCGGCCCGATCGGCGTCGTCTCTTGGGCGACGTATTGCGCCGCGACCGACACCCGGGCGCGCGGGATTTGATCGGCGGCCACGATCTCGACCACCGGCCGTTCCGGCATCAGCAAGTCAGCTCGCTCGGCCAACTCGTCCACCGAACGGGCCAGGTCTTCTGGCAGTGACGGCTGGGCCAATCGCAGCGCGTCGTAATCGGCGGGATGCAGGTACACCCAGAATACGTTCGGCGCGAAGCGCCGGCCTTGCTCGTCGGTCACCTGGTAGTCTTCTAACGCGCGAGCCAGCGCGTGGGCCACTTCCATCGGCTGCAGCGTGCCGGAAAACAGCCGCCCGAATGTCCCTTCCACGAGTTGTTCGATCAGCGATTCGAATCTGGCTAGCTGGTTCAAGGCGCACACCTCACCGTCATGTTGCGGGCATTATAATGCGGCAGCGGGCGATCGGCAAACTTCTTGGCACGTGGTTGCAAACAAGGTATACTCTAGAGAAAGCGAGGTGATGACACTATGACAAACGATCCCGTCCGCCTGACGGCGCTGGCGTCGTGTGCGGGTTGAGCCAGCAAGATCGGCCCATCCGACCTGGCGCAGGTGCTGCGCTCCATCCACAACCTATTCCAGCCGGGGGATCACCCGCGCGTCCTGGTCGGACTCGACGGTCATAACGACGCGGCCGTCTACCGTCTGAACGACGACCAGGCGCTGGTTGCCACGACCGATTTCTTCCCGCCGGTCGTCGATGATCCGTACACCTACGGCGCGATTGCCGCGGCGAACTCGATGAGCGACGTGTACGCCGTCGGCGGCGAGGTGCTGTTCGCGCTCAACATCGTCGCGTTTCCCGACACGCAGGATTATGCCATTCTATCCGAGATCCTGCGCGGCGGCGGCGAGAAGGTGATCGAGGCAGGCGGTGTGATCGTCGGCGGGCACACCATCACCGATAAGGAGCCGAAATACGGACTGGCGGTGACCGGGCTTGCCCGGCCCGATCGATTTCTGACCAAGGGCGGGGCGCAGCCGGGCGATGCGCTGGTGCTGACCAAAGCGCTGGGCACCGGGTTGATCACGACCGCGCTCAAGCGGGGCGTGGCCGATGCGGCGCACGTCGATGCGGCAGTGCGGAGCATGATGCAGTTGAACCGGCATCCGTCGCACCTGGCGCTGTTCTTCGAGGCGCACGCCTGCACGGATATCACCGGCTTTGGACTCCTGGGGCATGCGCTCGAGATGGCCGAGTCATCCGGAGTCGCTCTGCGACTGCGCGTGTCCGAACTGCCTCTGCTGCCCGG